>DAOLDO010001206.1:0-1932 GCA_035327325.1 Chloroflexaceae bacterium
ACCGTGGGCGCCCGGCCCGCCCCGCCCCCCGCGCCCGCCACCACCCGGCCGCCCGCGCCCCCCGACGAGCAGCTGGCCGCCCTGCTCGCCGCCAAGCGCCGCCCCAAGCGGTAAGGGCGCCCCAACGTGGGCGCCCACGCTGGGGCGCCCCAACACTAATTATCGCCCCAGACCGTAGGGGCACCCCGGCGTCGGCGCACGGGCAGGGACGCCCACGCCTCGACCCCGTGCTCACCCTTAGGTGAAGCCCGCCGTGACCCCCTGGTGCTAAAATAATGCCACCGATCCCTCGCGCCAGCAGGAGGCCCACCATGGCAGACACCGCCGTCCGCGCCCCGTCCGCAGCTCCCGCCCCCGAGCGGCTTCCCCTGGCCACCAAGCTCGCCTTCGGCGCGGGCGACCTGGGGCCCGCCATCGCCACGATCATCGCCTCGTTCTTCCAGCTCTTCTTCCTCACCACCGTCGCCGGTCTGCCGCCGGGCCTCGCGGGCACCATCCTCCTCATCGTCAAGATCTGGGACTCGGTCAACGACCCGGTGATCGGCTGGCTGACCGACCGCACCAACACCCGCTGGGGCCGCCGCCGCCCCTGGCTGCTCTTCGGCGCCGTGCCGTTCGGGCTGTTCTTCTTCCTCCAGTGGGTCGTGCCGCCCGTCGGCCCCACCGGCCTGTTCATCTACTACCTGGTGATCGCCCTGCTCTTCGACACCGCCTTCACCATCGTCAACGTGCCCTACACCGCCCTGACCCCCGAGCTGACCCGCGACTACGACGAGCGCACCGCCCTCAACTCGTTCCGCTTCGCCTTCAGCATCGGCGGCAGCATCGTCGGCGGCATCCTCCACCAGGTGATCGTCGGCCAGTTCCCCGATGACCCCCAGACCGGCTACCTGGTCTCCGGCGCCGTGGTCGGCGCCCTGATCGCCCTGCCCTTCCTCTGGTGCTTCGCCGGCACCCGCGAGCGCTACGAGCCCGAGCCCGGCGCCGAGGAGCTGAGCCTGCCCGAGCAGATCCGCTACGTTTTCAGCAACAGGCCCTTCCTCTTCGTCGTCGGCATCTACATGTTCTCGTGGCTGGCCGTCCAGGTCACCTCGGCCGTGCTGACCTTCTTCATCGTCTTCTGGCTGGGCAGCGTGCCCCAGTTTCCGGCCACGGTCTTCGGCCTGACCTTCGGCCAGGCCCAGGACATCATCCCGCTTATGCTCTTCGCCGTGCAGGGCTCGGCCCTGGTCTTCCTCTTCATCTGGAGCGCGGTGAGCCGGCGGATCGGCAAGAAGGCCGTCTACATGATCGGCTCGCTGATCTGGATCGGCGTCCAAGGCTTCCTCTACTTCCTGCGCCCCGAGCAGCTCGGCCTGGCGATCGTGCTCGGCGTGATCGCCGGCGCAGGCATCGCCACGGCCTACCTCATCCCCTGGAGCATGATGCCCGACGTGATCGAGCTCGACGAGCTCGAGACCGGGCAGCGCCGCGAGGGCATGTTCTACGGCTTCATGGTCCTGCTCCAGAAGCTCGGCCTCGCCCTCGGCCTCTTCCTCGTCGGCCAGGCCCTCCAGGTCTCGGGCTTCAACCAGGGGCTGGCGGCCGGCCAGCAGCCCGAGTCGGCCCTCAACACGATCCGCCTGATGATCGGCCCGGTGCCAACGGTCATCCTGATCTGCGGCATGATCCTCACCGCCTTCTACCCGATCACGAAGGCGCGCCACGAGCAGACCCTGGCCGCGCTGGCGGCCCGCAAGCGGGCGGCGTAGGATGCTCGCGGCAAGGCCCCACCCTCCTGCCGAGGGTGGGGCCTTTTGATCGTGGCGGGAGCGCGGCGACGATGCCCTACGGTCGCGCCCCCCTCCCCCCGCGGGGGCGCTCGAGCTGGCGCACCTCGGCCGGGGGCAGCTTGCGCCGCGAGCCGTCGGTCTGCTTTGTCAGGCACATGCC
>DAOLDO010001207.1:0-1928 GCA_035327325.1 Chloroflexaceae bacterium
GTAGGGGTTGGTGCCGCCGCTGATCGAGAAGTTGATCACGCTCACGCCGTCACGGATGGCCTGCTGCACGGCCGCCGCCGAGTCGGTGGTGTAGCAGCCGAGCTCGCCGCAGACCTTGTAGTTGACCACGTGGGCCCGCGGGGCGATGCCCGCGATCGTCCCGTAGGTCCGCCCGAAGGCCGAGGCGGTGACGCCGGCGTTGCCCGCCGTGGTCGAGGCCGTGTGGGTGCCGTGGCCGTCGTCGTCGCGGCCCGAGGTGAACTCGTAGGGCGCGAGGCCGGCGAACAGCTCGTAAGTGCCCATGAAGCGGTACGAGCCGATCAGCTTGTTGTTGCAGGCGAAGGGAGCGTCCCCGGGGACGGGGCCGCCGAAGTCGCAGTCCCGGGCGCCGCCGATGTTGCCGGGGGCCGGGGGCGGCGGCGCGTAGGCGCGGCCCAGGGGGTCGGGGTCGGCGAAGGCCGGGTTCTCGGGCCAGACGCCGCTGTCGAGCACGCCGAAGACCACGCCCTCGCCGGCGCGCGACTCGCCGCCGCCCTGGGCCCAGGCCGTGGTGGCGCCGATAAAGGCCGGGGTGCGGTAGGTCTCGATCTGCTCGATCCGGTCGCTGTAGAGCGCCGTCACGCCGGGCAGGCTCCGCAGCAGGTCGAGCTGCCCGATCGGCGCCGCCACCGAGACGCCGCCCAGGATCAGGTCGAAGCGGTGAGTCACCCGCAGGGCGGGCACCTTCGCCTGGGCCCGAGCCACCAGCGCGTCGAGCTCGGCGTTCAGGCTGGCCAGGTAGCTGACCGCGGCCGGCGCGCTCAGGCTGCTGATGCCATTCTGGGCCATGAAGGTCGCCAGCGACGGCGAGGCCGACTTGAGGAACACGCTGGCCAGCTTGCCGTCGCCCGAGACGGCGCCGGTGCCCAGGGTGACGGTCTCGGCGGGCGTCAGGGCCTCGCCGAGCGTGAGCCCCGAGCCCGACTGGGCGAGCGTGACGCCGGTGCTGCTCAGGAGCAGCGCGAGCAGCGTCAAGAGCATGCTGATGCGGAAGACGTGTGATTGTACCCTCACGGGGACTCCCTCCTGATTTGGCTCGACAGGACTACCTTGGACGTCAGGGCGTGGCGTGCAGTGGGTCAGGCAGGTTCGGCGGCTCTCGCTGGCATCCCCCCTTTCAGGGCCTCAAGGCGCACGGGAACCACACCGCGGGCGACGGCGTCGCGCGGTTCCGAGGAGTTGGCGGATTCTTGGCAGCCAGGCAAGGCGGCACGCCCGCTCGCGGCGCGCGGCGAGCCAGCGATCAGCCCATTAGCTGTCGCTCACCTCGCTTGGATCGCTCGTGGACGCGGCCATCATTGGCCTCTTCATGTTCCGCACTCAGCTACGCTGGAGAGACGATACCCAGGAGCGCCGTCGTTCTACAGGAGACGCGGTTGGACCAGGGCAACCAGTAGCAGAGCACCGCCGGACGGTGCCCGATCGAAGTCACCGGCTGCCCGCGCTGTCGGGGGACGAGGGCAGAAGGTTCGGAGGCCCCCCGCTGCCGCGCCGTGCCCGCCCGCGCGGACGACGACAATAGCAATGCCGAGAGGCTGGTTAAAAGTGTTAAACGAATCGTGGTATGGGCGGCAGTATACTTGAAAAGCTTGTAAACTGCAAGCTTCTTTGCGCGTCCTAGCCTCAGATAACAGTATTGTCAGCTAGGCAGCGGGCGCGGCCCAGACGCGCAGAGGCGGCCCCGAGCCTGGTGGCTCGCGGGCCGCCCCTGGCGCCGCCCCGGGGGCCGGCTCAGTCGATCTGCCTGTAGGCGGGCAGGGTCAGGAACTCGACGAACTCGTCGCCGGTGGTGATCTCGTCGAACAGCCTGGCCGCCTGCTCGTACTTGCCCATGGCGTAGGCCGGGCCGAGGATCTCACGCACCCGTGCCAGCTCCTCGGGCAGCAGCT
>DAOLDO010001208.1:0-1928 GCA_035327325.1 Chloroflexaceae bacterium
CGGCCTCGCCGAGGCGCAGCCCGCCCAGGGGCACGGCGCGGCTGAGCAGGGCGTAGGTGATCAGGGCGTGGCCGACCCACTGGGCCGCGTTGCCGACCACCAGGGCCAGGAAGCCGAGCTCGGTCAGCCAGAGCAGCGGCAGGGCGACGAGCAGGTAGCAGAGGATGGCCGCACCCTGGATCAGGTTGGGCGTGAGCGTGTTCTTGCGGGCGTAGAAGGCGAAGATCAGCAGCTGGTCGATCGCGGCGGCGGGCAGGCCCGGCAGATAGAGCAGCAGGGCCAGGGCCGTGACCGCCGTGTCCTCGCCGCCGAAGCGGCCCCGCTCGAAGACCAGAGCCGTGATCGGCGTCGCCAGGGCGGCCAGCCCCGCCGCGGCCGGCAGGATCAGCAGCAGCACCACCTTGAGGCCCATGGCCAGGGTCGCGCGGAAGCTCCCCTCGTCGGCGGCGGCGCTCTGCCGCGAGAGGGTGGGCAGCACCGCGAGCGAGACGGCCGAGGCCACCAGCCCGAGGGGGAACTGGATGAGCGTGGTGGCGTAGCGCATCGTGGCCAGGGCGGCCTCGAAGCCGCTGGCCAGCCTGCGGTCAATCACGGTGCCGACGATCGAGAAGCCGATGCCGAGGGCGACGGGGCCGTACAGGCGCACGATGCGCGTCACGGCGGGGTGATGGGCGCCGAGGCCGGCGCGCGGGCGCGCCCCGCGCAGCCCGGGCAGCTGGAGCGCCACCTGGGCGAGGGCGCCGATCAGGGCGCCCGCCGCGAGGCTGCTGACGCCGATCCGGTCGTGGAGCAGGATGACGCCGAGGACCATGCCCAGGTTGAAGGCCACCATCACGAAGGCGGGCAGCAGGAAGCGCCGCTGGGCGTGCAGCACCGCCGTGGCGAGGCCCGAGAGGCCCATCAGCAGCACGGCGGGCATGAGCAGGCGCATCAGGGGCGTGGCGAGGTCGCGCAGTTCGGTCTGCCCGGGCTCGGTGAGCAGGGCGACCAGGAGGGGGGCCTGCCAGATCGCCAGGGCGGCGACGGCGACCAGGGCGGCCAGGGTCAGGGTGAGCACGCCCGAGACGATACGCCAGAACTCATCCGGCTCGCCCTCGGCGTACTCGGAGAAGACTGGCACGAGGGTGGCGCTCACCGCGCCGGCGATCAGCATGTCGTAGACGATATTGGGCACCGTCCAGGCCACCTGGAAGGCGTCCACCTCGAGGCCGCGCCCGAAGTAGTAGGCCACGACCGGCTCGCGCACGAAGCCGACCAGCCGGCTGAGGATGCTGCCGAGGGCGACCAGCATGGCGGCCGAGGCGACGGAGCGCAGGGCGCCCTGGGGCGCCGCCGGCGGGCTGGCGGCGGGCTGGCTCACGCCGGGCCCCGGCGCCCCGCGGACCTCGCCCGCGCCACGACGCGGCACCCCCTCTCCGTCGCGGAGAGGGGGCAGGGGGGTGAGGTGTCAAACGGCAGCACGGGCGCCAGCCGGCCCACTAGTTCCCGCCGGCGGTGGACACGGCCGAGCCGGTGAACTGGCGCACGATCCGCCTGAGGGCGGCGGGCTCGGCGGCGAAGGTGGCGGGGTCGCGCAGGTCTACGATGGCGGTCGAGTCGATGGCGTAGCGCAGCACGCCGTCGGCGCTGACGCCGCGGGCGAAGCCGGCCAGCTCGAGCATGCGCGAGCGGGACAGGTCGGTCTTGACGTAATCGCGCATGGCGCGGGTGTAGTCGTCGAGGCTGGTGAGCTGCTGGAGCAGGCCGCGCTCACGGATGCGGTCGAAGATCGCCATAAGCACGAGCTGCTGGCGCTGGTTGCGCCCGAAGTCGCTGTCGGCGTGGCGGGTGCGCGCGTAGATCAGGGCCCGCTCGCCGTCGAGCAGCTGGGGGCCGGGGCGAAAGCGCACCTCGATCGTGCCGTAGTCCTCGGTCGGGTAGGCGGGGTC
>DAOLDO010001209.1:0-1928 GCA_035327325.1 Chloroflexaceae bacterium
TCACTCGTAGGCCAGGACTTCGCGGACGGTCAGGCGGACGGCGGCGCGGGCCGGCAGGAGGCTGGCGACGACGGCGATCACGAGCACCCCGGCCAGCCAGATGGCGACGGCGGGCAGCGCGTAGGTCAAGATCAGGGGCGAGTTGAGCAGGGCGAGGCCGAAGCCGTAGCACATGCCGTAGCTGAGGGGGACCGAGACCATGGTGCCGACCAGCCAGGCCAGCAGGGCGATCGTGACGCCCTCGCTGAGCACGATCTTGCGCACGGCCCGGTCCGAGGCGCCCACGGCGCGCATCACCCCGATCTCGCGCGTGCGCTCGATCACGTTGATGCTCATGGTGCCGGCGAGGCCGAGGCCGCCGACGGCGCCCATCAGGGTGGCCAGGACGGTGAGCACGATCCCGATCAGGTCGAAGCGCTCGGCCAGGATGGCCCGGTCTTCGGTGCGCGAGCGGATCAGTCTGACGTCGAAGCCCTGAGCCTCGAGCTGGCGCTCCAGGGCCTCGGCGGCGGCCCGGTGGCTGGCGGGGTCGTGGGCAGCGGTGCCAACGCGAAGGGTGTCGGTGCGGCCCGCGCCGCCCGCCGCGGCGGTGTAGCCCTCGATGGTGACATAGCCGAGGGCCGGGTTGATCGGCGGCATCAGCTCCTCGATGAAGCCCACCACGCGCCAGAGCTGCTCCTTGTCGCCGACCTGCAGCAGGACCTGGTCGCCCACGCCGATGTGGGGCTCCTTCTGCTGGAAGTTGGTGCTGAGCACGATCGCCCGGCCGTCACCCGGCACCAGCCAGCGCCCCTCGACCATGCGCGGCGCGAACATGGTCGTGCTGGCGGGCATGGCCCGCAGGCTGATCACCTCGCCGGTGCTGCCGTCGGCGCGCACCGGGTAGACGCTGTCGCGCAGCAGGCTCTCGACGCTGGTCACCCCGGGGACGGCCATGGTCGGGCCGGTCACGCGCTCGGCGCGGTAGGGCCTGCTGAGCTGGACCTCGACATCGTAGCGCTGCGAGGCGATGCTGGCGTCGAGGGTGGCGAAGAGCGAGGCCCGCAGGGTCATCGCGGCGACGAAGACGGCGCCGCCGAGGGAGAGGGCGGCCATGGTGCGGGCCAGGCGACCCTTGCGCCTGAAGGTGTTGCGCAGGGCCAGGCGGGTCGGCCTGCCAAGGCCGCGGACGCCGGCGATCAGGCGGTCGAGGGGGCCCTGGCCCACCGGCGCCGCGGTGTCGCCGGCGAGGGCCTCGCGGGCGGGTCGCCGGATCACCGCGCGGATCGGCATGGCGGCGGCGACGACGGGCACCAGCAGGGCCGCGCCCAGCTCGATCAGCAGCACCTCGGGCGGCATGGTCAGCCCGGCGATGTCAACGTTGAGCTGGCCGCCGAGGAAGCGGGCCAGGAGCAGCGAGCCGAGGGCGCTCAGGGGCGCCGCGATCAGCAGGGCCAGCAGGCCGAAGCCGGCCGCGAGGACGAAGTACATGCCGCCGATCTGGCCGGCCCTCGCCCCGATCGCCTTCATCACCCCGATCTGGCGGGTCTGCTGGGTCAGGATGGCGCCGATCGTGTTGATGATCAGGAAGGTGCTGGTGACCAGGGCCAGCGTGCCGATCGTGGTCATGATCGCGAACATCGTCGGCAGGATCAGCTCAACGGGGTGCTGGAGCGGCGTGGGCACATCGGTGTTGAGCACCTCGCGACCGCCGCGCTTGAGCAGGCGCTCGACGTCCGCGGCCACGGCCCTGATGTGGGCCTCGTCGGCGCGGTCGCCCGCCACCACGAAGGCCAGCTGGTTGTAGCCGCCCGGCCCGCCCAGCCACTCCAGGGTGTCGAAGGTGATATAGCCGAAGGCCTGCCCCGCGATCACGGCGGGCGGCAGGCTCAGGGCGTGGGTCAGGCCGGCGATGGGCAGCCGCCGCGGGCTCTGGCCCGGCAGGACGA
>DAOLDO010001210.1:0-1927 GCA_035327325.1 Chloroflexaceae bacterium
CAGACGCGCATCTGCCGCGCGCGGGCGGACCAGGTGGCGGCGAGCAGCCCGCCGTCGGGCAGCGGGGCCAGGCCGACCACCGGCGCGCCGGCGGCGAGGGTCGCCTCGCGCTCCCAGTGGGCTGCGCCGCCGGCGCGGCGCCAGACTTGGCCCGCGCCGTCGCCCACCCAGAGGGACTGGGCCTGCTGCGCGAAGGCCGTGGCGGGGGCGTCCCCGGGGGCGCTCATCGGCGCGGCGCGGCCCGCGGCGTCGAGCCCGAGCAGGCGCCCCGGCGTGGCGAGCAGCAGCGCCCCACCGCCGAGGGGGAGCAGGGCAGTGAGGGGGGCGGCGGGGTCGCCGGCGAGCAGCTGGCGCCAGCCCTCGCCCTCGGCGCGCCAGAGGCCGCCGGGGCCGTAGGCCAGAGGCGCGCCGCGGGCATCGAGGGCCAGCCGGGTCACATCCTGCAGGGCGAGGCCCGGCTCGGGGCGCCACGGGCCGCCGGCGGGGGCGTGGCTGAGGCCGGCGTCGAGGGCGCCGGCAAGCAGCAGGCCGGGCGGGGCGGCGAGGGCCAGGACGGGGCCGCCGGCGGCGCCCGCGCGCTCCCAGCTGGCACCGCCATCGCCGGAGCGCCAGAGCTCGCCCTCGACCGTGCCGGCGAGCAGGGCGCCCGGCCCGTCGCTCAGGGCCAGCAGGCAGTTGACGCCGGCGGGCGCCGCGCCCCCGGCTGAGGGAACCTGGTGCCAGCCGCGGCCGCCGTCGGTCGTGCGCCAGAGCCCCGGCAGCTCGCCCCCGGCGTAGGCGGTGCGGTCCTCGCCGAACCACGGGCTCACGGCGAGGGCCTGGAGGGCCAGGTCGTCGGCGTCGAGGGCGCGCTTCCAGTAGCGGCCGCCGTTGGGCGAGCGGTAGAGGCCGCCGGTGGTGAGGGCGAGGGCCTCCTCGTGGCGCCCCCAGACGGGCGCCACGGCCAGGGCGAGGACGACGAACTCCTCAAGGCCGGCGCCGCTGGTGCGCCAGCTGCGCCCGCCGTCGGTCGAGCGCAGCACGCCGGCGCCGCTGGTGCCCGCCAGGACGACGCCCTGGCCGCCCTCGGGCGGCCCCGCGGCGAGGCACGTCACCGGCGCCTCGACCTCATCGGCGTAGGCGGCGAGCCAGGAGGCGCCACCGTCGAGGCTGTAGGCGAGGCCGGCGCCCCCGGCCAGGAGCGGGCCGGCGCCCCCCGCGAGGGCCACGGCGGCGACTCTGGCGAGGGGCTGCGTCGCCGCGGGGCGCCAGGCGCCGGTGCGGCCGTGCCAGAGCCCGGCCCCTGTGGCGAGCCAGCAGCTCCCGTCGGCGTCGGGCGCGATGTCGAAGACGGTGCCGCCAGGGGCGATCGGCCGCCAGGGCTCAACAAGGGTCAGCACGGGATGCCTCGTCTCTGCTCAAGGGCGCGTCGGCAGACAGTGTGGCTAGTGGGTCGCCTGTGTTCGGCAGGGCCATGTTGTGAGGTGTGAGGCGCTCGCTGCGCTCGCTTTGTGAGGTGTGAGCAGGGCCGCACCGGCATGGATCACACCTCAGACCTCACACCTCGCCTCTCTCATCTTCGTGCTCTTCGTGGCCTTCGTGGTAAAGACACGCTACCCCTGACAACCGCCCCGCTCATGGCTCGAAGCTGACCGGCGGGTTGCGCCTGAGCACCACGGCGTCGGTGGTGAGCAGCATCACCGCGACGCTGGCCGCCGCCCGCAGGGCCTCGGCGGCGACGGCGGCGGGGTCGAGCACCCCGGCGGCCCTGAGGTCGGCCAGCTCGCCGCGCAGGGGGTCGTAGCCCCAGGTGGGGCCGCGGCGGCCCAGCTCGGCCAGGAGGGCGGGGGCGTCGCGCCGCCCCGCGTTGGCGATGATCCTGGCGTGGGGCGCGCGCAGGGCTGTGGAGACGGCCTGGAGGCCGTAGCGCGCCTCGCCCTCGGCGGGC
>DAOLDO010001211.1:0-1925 GCA_035327325.1 Chloroflexaceae bacterium
GGTCGCAGGGGCGCAAGCCCCCGCAGAGCACGGGGTCGCAGGGGCGCAAGCCCCCCGCATGGCGCGCGCCTTACGGCGCGAAGATGCGGTAGTTCAGGCTGCCGAACGGCCCGTCCAGCTCCTCCAGCTGCTCCAGCAGGAAGCGCTCCCCGTCGCCGAGCCTGGGCAGGCGCGCCGCCTCCGCCAGCTGCGCGAAGCGGGCCAGGTAGGTGCGCCAGCGGACCGCCCGCTCGTCGCCGGACGCCCCGGCGCTGAGCAGCGCCGGCCAGTCGCTCGTCTGGGCCAGCAGCAGCTCGCGGGCCGCCTGGTTGAGCGCCCGCTCCTGCTCGGCCTCGGCGCTCGGGTAGCTGCTGGCCAGCTGCACCATCTGGGCCTCGGCCGCGTGGACCGCCCGCCAGTACTCCTCGGCCTCGGCGCCCTGCCAGCCCCCGTGCCCCCCGGCCGCCCAGGAGCCCTCCGCAAGGGCCGCCTCCTCCTTCGGCCTGTGGGCCCGCAGGTGCTCGCCCGGCGTCGTCAGGGTCAGCCCACCCAGGGTCACGCAGTGGGTCAGCACCGCGTGGAGCCAGGTCGGGCCCTCGACCCAGCGCGGCCCGATCTGCGCGGCGTCGAGCAGGACCAGCAGCAGGTCTTCGGGCGGGCGGCGCGCCGCCTCGGCCAGCAGCGCGGTGACGAAGTGGGTGGCGTGGGCCTGGGCGCGGCGCAGGGCGTGGTACGGGTCGTAGGGCTCGCCGCTGCGCGCCGTGTAGCCCCGCGGGTCGTCCGGGTCGCGGTAGAGCGGGTCGCCCGGGTAGCCGAGCTCCTCGGACCAGACGTGGCGCGCCATGCCCTCGTCGGGGAAGACCGCCGCCAGGCGGCGGGGCAGCGCCCATACGGGCTGGACCGGGGCCCCGGGCGGCAGGCTGCTCGGGTCGGCCACCACGTAGCGCAGGCCGACCTCGGCGGCGATCTGCTCCAGCCCGGGCCGCCAGCCGCAGGCCGGCAGCCAGAGCCCCTCGGGGCGGCCGAGGTGCCTGGTGGTGTGGAGCAGGCCGTGCTCGATCTGGGCCCTGGCCGACTCCTCGCGGCCGAGCAGGGGCAGGTAGGCGTGGCTGGCCGCGCCCGCCAGGGGCTCGACCACCCGGGCCGCCGCCAGCTCGCGCAGCTTCTGGGGCAGCCCCCGGGCGAAGCGCTCGGCGAAGGCGTGCAGCCGCCGGCGCCCCCACTCCTGGTAGAAGCCTCGAGGTAGGCCGCGTGGCCGTCGCCCGCCGCCTCGGCCGCCCCCAGAGCCACCTTGCGGCGCTCCAGCAGGTCCTCCATCCACAGCACGAAGTGCTTCTGCACCACCGGGTCGGCCAGCTGCTCGGTGAGCAGGGGCGAGCAGGCCAGGGCCACCCGGGGCGCCAGCCCCGCGCTGTGCAGGTCGGCCAGCATCTCGACCAGGGGCAGCAGGCCCTGGGCGATCAGGGCGTGCAGCTCGTCCTCGCCCTCGGGGCGGCGCCCGGCCCGCCGCAGGTACGGCGCGTGGGCCACCACCAGAAACGCTACGTGCATGGCTCTCCTCCTGGGCCGCCGCGCCCCTACAGGCCCTCGGTCGTGACGATCGGCGTCACGATGATCGGCGTGCCGGAGAGGATCGGGGTCTCCTCCTCCTCCGGCGTGGCCGTGGGCGGCTCTGGCGTGAGCGTCGCCGTCGGCTCGAGGGTCGCCGTGAGCGTGGGCGGCTCGAGGGTGGCCGTGGGCGGCTCGGGCGTGGGCGGCTCGAGGGTGATCGTCGGCGGCGGCGGCTGGGTCGGCGGCGGGGGCGCCAGGGTCGGCGGCGGGGGCGCCAGGGTCGGGGCCACGGCCGTGGGCGGCTCGGGCGTGTCCGTGGGCTCCGCCGTGAGCGTCGGCGTCGCCGTGGGCGAGGCGACCACCATGGTCGTTACCAGGCCGGGCTGCTGCTCCGT
>DAOLDO010001212.1:0-1924 GCA_035327325.1 Chloroflexaceae bacterium
CTCGCGCGGGACTGCGCCCGGCGCTGGTGGGTTCTGCTCTGCTGGCGCGCGAACGCCGCCAGCGCGACCGCGGCGTGGCGGCCAGTGGAGGCGGCGTCGGCTCTGGGGTTTGGGTCAGACCGCCGAGGGGGCGCTAGGCCGCGCCCTGGGCGGCGGCGACGGCCTTCTGGGCGGCCTCGGCGAGGGTGGCGGCGGGGATCAGCTTCGACTCGGCCAGGAGGCGGCGGCCCTCCTCCTCGTTGGTGCCGGTGAGGCGGGCCACCATAGGCACGTCGGTGGGAACCTCGTCGAGGGCGGCGATGATACCGCGGGCGACCTCGTCAACGCGGGTGATGCCGCCGAAGATATTGAACATCACGGCCTTGACGTTGGGGTCGGCCAGGATGATCTGGAGGGCGGCCTTGACCTTGTCCTTGCCCGCGCCGCCGCCAATATCGAGGAAGTTGGCCGGCTCGCCGCCGTAGAGCTTGACCACGTCCATGGTGGCCATGGCGAGGCCGGCGCCGTTGACCATGCAGCCGATACTGCCGTCGAGCTTGATAAAGGTGATGTCGGCCTCGCGGGCGATGCGCTCGGCCTCGGGCTCGTCGGAGGAGTCGCGCATGGCGGCGAGGTCGGGGTGGCGGAAGAGGGCGCTGTCGTCGAGCAGGACCTTCGAGTCGAGGGCCTGGAGGCTGCCGTCGTCGCGGACGACCAGGGGGTTGATCTCGGCGAGGGAGGCGTCGGTGGCGACGAAGACCTTGTAGAGGGCGCTGGCGATCTGGGCGAACTGGCGGGCCTGCTTGCCGTCGGTCAGGCCGATGGCGAAGGCCAGCTCGCGGGCCTGGTAGTCCTGGAGGCCGAGGGTGGGGTGGGCAGGCAGCTTGACGATTGCGTCGGGGTTGGTCTTCGCGACCTCCTCGATCTCGACGCCGCCCTCGGACGAGGCGATCATCACCACGCGCTTGGTGGCCCGGTCGAGGATGGCGCTGAGGTAGATCTCCTTCTGGTAGGTGATCGCCTCAGCCACCAGGACCTTCTCGACGGTGAGGCCCTTGATATCCATGCCCAGGATCTGGCCGGCCACCTGCTCGGCCTGCTCGGGGGTGTCGGCGAGCTTCACGCCGCCGGCCTTGCCGCGGCCGCCCACGAAGACCTGAGCCTTGACGACGACCCGCCGGCCGAGCTGCTCGGCGATCGCGCGGGCTTCGGCGGGGGTGGAGGCGACGCCGCCACCGGTGACGGGGATGCCATGCTTCGCCAGAAGGTCGCGGGCCTGATACTCGTGCAGCTTCATGGTTGCGTGCAAGCTCCTTGACAGCTCCGGGCGCGGCCCGGAACGGCGGCGCGGCGACAGGGCGGCAGCAGACCGCGAGCGTCATCGCGCACGGTGCCGTGGCGTCAAGCGGATATATTCGCGCCATCGCACTGGCGCTAGCTATGGTAGCACAGGCAAAAACGGGCTGTCAAACGACATAGACTGGACAAAGTAGGTGCAAATTATTGATATTGTGCGTAATGGCACAAAAATTGTGAAGCCTTAACCGGTGTCGGGTTTGCGGCTTTATTCACAAATCCGGTATAATACAAGTAAAAGGATCTTCGATACTACAGGGAGCATATGACCACCGATCAGAACATCGTCGTCTACGGCACCAGCTGGTGCCCCGACTGCCGGCGCGCCCAGCGGGTGTTCGAGCTGAACCGGGTGCCCTACACGTACGTCAATATTGAGGACAACGAGGAGGCGGCCGAGTACGTGGTGCGGGTCAACAACGGTTACCGCAGCGTGCCCACGATCGTCTTCCCCGACGGCACGATCATGGTCGAGCCGTCGAACCTCGAGCTCCAGAAGAAGCTCATCGGCTGACCACAGTAGTCTGTCCAGAGGTAAGGGCGGCCCAGGGTGGCCGCCCTCGCCACGTGCCTCCCGCCGGCGTAAGGG
>DAOLDO010001213.1:0-1922 GCA_035327325.1 Chloroflexaceae bacterium
GTGCAGCGCCTCCGGCCGGCGCGGCAGGTCGAAGGCCGCGAACACCGGGACGCAGCGGCGGTACTCGGCGATCAGCTCGTTCAGGCGCAGCCGCTCGGCGAAGCTCGGGGGCAGGAAGTGCTCCCAGCTGAGCGTTACCCCCTCCTCGCGCAGCTGATCCGCCCCGAGCGCCGTCTCGTACGCCTGCGTGGCCTCGCGCAGCAGCAGCGCGCCGGCGGCGCTCTCGCTCTCGGCGGCGACGGCGGCGGCCACGGCCGGGCCCGCCAGCACTAAGTGCAGCCCGTGGCTGGGCAGGCCGGCCACAATGGCGTGCACGAGCCCCGCGCTCACGCCGATGCGCAGCGCGAAGCGGAACGGGCCGGCCGGCGTGGCTACGGCGGGGAGCGCCGCCACGGCCGCCATCATCGCCTGGCCGCAGCGCCGCCCGAGCTCCGGGTCGAGTCGGTCCGGCCACCAGGCGGTGAGGGCGTCGCCCGCGATCGAGGCCACGTCGCCCTCGTAGGCGCCGATCGTCTCGATCAGCACCGAGTAGCAGCGGTTGAGCGTGTCGTGCAGCCGCTCCGCCCCGTCGGGCAGGGTTGCGAAGGCCGCCGTCAGGCGCGTGAAGCCGCTCAGGTCGGCGTGGAGGATGGTCGCGTTGCCCGAGTGCACCAGGCCGGGCTGCAGCTCGGGCGTGCCGATGCGCTCGCGGAGCCAGGTTGGCAGAAATGGCGCGAAGATCTGGCGACCTGGATCCTGGTTCATAGGGGCGCCTGCAACGAAGAGCTGCGACCAGTCGTTGGGCCGTATTCTACCGCACGGGGCGAACGGTTGCCCGACGACCCGGTGTGGTATACTCACGATCACATAGCCCACACGCCGCATTCCCACGAGGTGTACTGTTGCGCTCGCCTGAGCGCCCCGGCGCGATGCCGCGGCGATGGCCGGCGCGTCCAGCCAGGGGCCCGCAAGGGGCCGAAAGAAGGTTCTCTGT
Source organism: Chloroflexaceae bacterium (assembly GCA_035327325.1). Taxonomy (GTDB): domain Bacteria; phylum Chloroflexota; class Chloroflexia; order Chloroflexales; family Chloroflexaceae; genus CAIWXH01. The sequence goes on from DAOLDO010001213.1 coordinate 974, forward strand.
GAGTGCAGAACGTCTGCAGAAGGTCCTCGCCAGCGCCGGGATCGCCTCCCGCCGCGATTGCGAGGCGCTGATCGCCGCCGGCCGCGTCACCGTCAACGGGCGCGTCGTCCAGGAGCCAGGGACGCGCGTTGACCCCGAGCAGGATGTCGTCCTGGTGGACGGCGAGCCCGTGCGCCAGCCCACCCGGCGCACCTATCTGATGCTCCATAAGCCCGCCGGCATTGTCTCGACCGTTGACGACCCCCACGGGCGCCCCACGGTCGTCAGCCTGGTTGACGTCCCCGCCCGCGTCTTTCCCGTCGGTCGCCTGGACGTGGATAGCGAGGGTCTGATCCTGCTCACCGACGACGGCGAACTGACCCACCACCTCACCCACCCGAAGTTCGAGGTCGAGAAAGAGTACCGTGTTCTGCTCGACCGCCCCCTCGACGCCGACGCCCTGCGCGAGTGGCGCAATGGCCTGATGCTCAACGGCGAGCTCACCGCACCCGCCAAGGTCGCCCTCACCGAGACTGTCGAGGAGGGCGTCTGGTACACCGTCGTGCTGCGCGAGGGCCGCAAGCGCCAGATCCGCGAGACGGCCAGGACCCTCGGCTACGAGGTGCGCCGCCTGATCCGGGTGCGCGAGGGCGAGTTGCTCCTGGGCGACCTGCCCCTGCGCGAGTATCGCTCGCTCACCGACGACGAGGTGTCCGCCCTGCGCGCCCATGTCCCCGCCCAGGCGCCCCGCGACGAGGCCGCGGCCGAGTCCCATGGCCGGCGCGCCGGGGCCGCCGCAGCCGGCGCAGCCGCGGGGGCCGCCTATGGTCGCCGACAGGAGCGCGACGGCGAGGGCGGCCGGCCCCAGCGCGGCGAACGCGACTACGGCCGCCAGGCGGAGCGCCCACGCGGTTATGGGCCGTCCCGCGAGCGAGCCGATCAGCTTCGCTTCCGCGAGGGGTACAGCCCG
>DAOLDO010001214.1:0-1921 GCA_035327325.1 Chloroflexaceae bacterium
GAAGGTGAGGTCGGTGCGCGCCGCGGCGGCCTCCTGGAGGCGCACGCCCATCAGCTCCATGAAGGTGATGTAGCTCTTCTCGGGCACGCGGTTGAGGCGGAAGAGCATGGTCTCGACCATGTGGGCGAAGAGCTCGATCAGGGTAATGCCCGGGTCGTGGACGTTGTGGTCGGTCCACTCGGGGCAGTAGCGGGGGATGGCGCGCCTGGCGTCGTCCACGAGCTCCTGGAAGCGGCGGTCATCCAGATTAGGGGTCGGCAGTGGCATCGCAGCCTCCGGACCTTGACTTGTGCGCCCGGCGGGCGCTCACTCCTCGGGTATGGTGTAGAACGGGTAGACGAGGGCCCGTTCGTCGTGGGTGGCGCGGATACGGTAGGAGATCGTGACGAGCAGGCAGTCGTCCTCGGCGGGGCTGCGGGCGGCAGTGACGTCGAGCAGGGCGATGCGCGGCTCCCACCAGGCCAGGGCCTCCTCGACGTAGCGGGCGGCGGCGGCGAGGGTGGCGCTGTTGAGCGGGGCGAAGATCAGGTCGTGGATGCGGCAGCCGAACTCGGGGCGCATGAGGCGCAGGCCCTTGGGGGTGTTGAGGATGATCGCGATGGCCTGCTCGATGTCGTGCTCGCCCTCGCTGAGGGCGACGCCGCCGCGCCCGTCCACGCCGAGGGGGAAGCGCCAGCCCTTGCCGACGATGTCCTGTGGTCGCGTGGTCACGGGTTAGCCTCCGATCTGGACGGTGGGGCAGCCGAGGGTGATCACCCCACCGTGGGCGGTGTTGTCGCCCATGCGCGCCGCCGGCTTGCCGCCGATGAGCACCGTGGCGCTGCCGCGAATGATCGTGTCGGGCGGGCCGACGCAGGTGCACATGTCGCCCATGCGCGCCGCCGGGAGGCCGCCGATCAGCACGGTCGGGGCGCCGGGCGGGAGGATGGGCCCGCCGACGTGGGGCTTCGGGCCGTCGCTCATGGGGCATGTGTGCATATCGCTGACGCGGGCTGCTGGGGGCATAGGAGGGCCTCCGAGGTGTGAGGTGTGAGGTGTGAGGTGTGAGGTGTGAGGTGTGAGGTGTGACTGTTTCGCGGCCGTGCTCGTGGCGGAGTCACACCTCACACAGCGAGCGCAGCGAGCGACTCACACCTCAGTTGATCTTCACGAGCGACCCCTGGATGTTGAGGACGGCGCTGGACTTGACGTCGAGCATGGCGTTGGCCTGGAGCTTGAGCGTGCTCTGCGAGGTGAGCTCGACGCCGGACTCGGTGATTGCGAGCTTGCCGCCGGGGCCCTCGAGCTCGATCTTGCCCTTGGAGCTGACGCTGATGCTGCGGCCGGTGTCGGAGATGGCGATCTTGTTGCCGCCCTTGGAGACGATCGTCACGCTCCTGTCGCTGTCGCTGACCACGATCTCGTGGCCGTCTTTTGTCCTCAACGCGATGAAGCCGTTGCCGCCGCCGCCGTCGTCTTGCAGCTCGATGACATGGCCGACGCGGGTCTTCAGCACGCGGCTGTTGACCTTGTTGGCCTGGACGACCTCGGCGGGCGGGCGGTCCTTGCCGTTCCAGAGGCCGCCGACGACGTAGGGCCGGTTGATGTCGCCGTGCTCGAAGGCGACCAGGACCTCGTCGTTGACCTCGGGCAGGGCGAAGAAGCCGCGCTCCTTGCCGGCGCCGGGGGTGGCGATGCGGGCCCAGGCGCTCTCCTGCTGGTCGTCGAGCCAGGGGAACTTGAGCTTGACCCGGCCGAGCTTGCTGGGGTCGTTGATGTTGGTCACGATGCCGACGACAACGCCCTCGACGGCGCGGGGGCGGCCGGACTCGCCGGCGAGGGCCAGGAGGCTGTTGGGGCGGCGGCCGTTGACGTACACGGTGGTCTGGTAGCCGCCCTCGGGGGTGAGCTCGTGGCGGGTGGCGGTGATCAGGTAGGCGCC
>DAOLDO010001215.1:0-1919 GCA_035327325.1 Chloroflexaceae bacterium
GAGTGGGCGGGAGCAGCGGCGCGGGGTCGGGCATGGGCATGGCGGGGGCCGCCGCGTAGGCCGGGATCGCGCCGCCAAACTGGGTGGGCTGCTGCGGGGCCATGAAGCCGCCGCCCATGTAGGCCGCGCCCGTGGAGCGGAGGATCAGGCCGACCAGGAAGGTGAGGTTGATGATGATCGCCAGGACGCAGAGCGACCCCATGGCCGGCGACGAGTTCATAAAGAAGGCGACGGCGCCGACAAGCCAGATGATGGCGCAAAGGCCGTGGTTGATCAGCGCGGTCATGCGACCCCAGCCCTGCAGCATCCACATGCCGTAGCCGGCGACAACCCCAAGAATGCTGGTGAGCATAAATGTGAACCCGACCAGCAGCAGGATGGTGAGCGGCGACGAGGCTGCGCCGAAAAACATCCCACCGCCGAACGAGTTGAGGGCGTTGCGCAGCGTGTCCACGCTCGCCGCGGCGAGGATGACAATCCCCAGGCCGGCCAGCAGTTTGATCATCCCGGCGATCCAGCTGTACAGCGCCGACGCCGTCGCCCACATTGGACGTCCCATGGTAGTGCCCTCCTCGAGGCTAATCCAGACGCTTGAAGGTCAGCTCGGTGCGGCCGATCCTGATGAGATCGCCGTTCTGCAGCTCCACGGGCGACTGGCGCGCGTTATTGACAAACGTGCCATTATCGGTCGCCAGGTCGTGAATCACGTAGCGGGGCGCGTCGGCGGGTCCCTCGACACGGATCTTGGCATGCTGGCGTGACACCGCGCTGTCCTCCAGGATGAGGTCGCAGTCCGGGGCGCGGCCGATCAGGAAGGCGCCGCCCATCACGCGCACCATCTCGCCGAAACGCATCCCCTGGCTGGTGAAGATCAGCCAGGCGGACACGGGCGCCTGCCGGTCGGCGTCCAGCAGCTCGGTGCGCTGGAGGGCCTGCGCGCCGACGTTGCCGACCTGCCCGTAGATCGAGGGGTCGAGGATGGTGCGGTCGCCCCCATGCTCGAAGGGGTCGTCCGGGCTCTGCCAGTCGGGTCCATTGCTCATCGGTCCCATCCTTTGCTACTTGCCGCTCAGGGCGCGGCCTCGTACACCAGAACCGTCTGCCCCACCTGGACGATGGCCCCGGGGGCGAGGCGGCAGGGCGTCCCCGGCGCCAGGCGCGCGCCGTTGATGGCCGTGCCGTGGCTGGAGATGTCATAGACGACACAGGCGCCGCTCTGCGCCTCGACGCGCAGGTGCTGGCGCGAGATCGTGCCGTCGGCCGGGTCAATCTCGCTGCGACCGACGCAGGCCCCGTGCAGCAGGGGGATCACCTGTCCCCGGCGTGTGCCGCTCTGCACGCGCAGCCGGTGACCCCGGGGTGTCGCCGCGACCGCGGCCTGGGGAAAGCGCGTCGGCAGGTTCACCGCGTTGCCGCGCTCGTTTTGGACGGGCAGAGCGAGCCGGGCGGCGGCTGCGGACAGGTCGGGCGGCAGGGGCTGACCGGGCGCGCAACCGAGGGCGGCGGCGAACGCCTGGGCCGTCTGGTGGCGGCGGCGCACGTCCTTCTCGAGGGCGCGCAGGATGGCCGCCTCGACCTGGGGCGAGATGTCGGGATTGAGCTGGCGGGGGGGCAGCGGCTGGAGCCGGCGGTGCTGCAGCACCACCTCGGTGGGGTCCTCGGCGCTGAAGGGCACCTTGCCGGTCAGCAGCTCGTAGAGCACGATCGCCGCGGCGTACAGGTCGCTGGTCGGGTTGACCGTGTCGCCGTTGGCCTGCTCGAAGGACATGTAGACGGGCGTGCCGATCAGCATGCCGTCGCGGGTGCGCGTGGCGGCGCCGAGCACGCGGGCGATGCCGAAGTCAATCACCTTCACGCCCTCGCGGGGCGAGATCATGATGTTCTCACCGGGCTTGGCGGCGGCTTCGCTGGCCAGCAGC
>DAOLDO010001216.1:0-1912 GCA_035327325.1 Chloroflexaceae bacterium
CGGGCGCGAGGGCGAGGGGGCCGAGAGGCTGCTGCTTGTAGCCGATGATGTGGCTATAGCCGAGCTGGGCCAGAGCCGCGGGCCAGCCGCCCGGCTGCGCGGCGATGTCGCCGTCGAGCCGGCCGGCCCGCAGGTCGCGCAGGGCGGGCAGGCCGAGCTGGGGCTGCGGGTAGGCCCGCGAGTGGTAGCCGCCGCTGATCCGCCGCCCGTGGGTGGTCTGGAAGAGCATGCGCTCCGCGTCGCGGTAGGTCACCTCCGGATGGAACGGGTACTCCACCAGGGCGCCCTCGCCAGGGGGCAGGGCCGCCAGGTAGGGCGGGACCGCCGGCGCCCTGGTGACGATGGGCGAGGGCCAGTACTCGACGAGGATGATGGCGGCGAGCAAGGCTACGACTGACCAGGGACCAAGGGCCAGGGACCAACCGGGCTGGCTCCTGGGCATGTCATGGGCGGGCCTGGGCTTTGGGCGTTGGGCGTTGGCCCCGCGCGAAGCGGTGGCGAGCGCGATCAAAGCGGCCGCGCCATGGGCCACGAGCACGCCGAGGGCGATGGTGACGAGCACGTTGAAGCGGTCGGGCTGGCGGGTGAGGCTGACGATCGGCAGCTCGCCGATCAGGGCGTAGGGCAGCGGCACGCCGGTGTCGGCCCCGTTGACCCGCAGCACCGGGCCGAGGGAGAGCACGAGGAAGGCGAGGGCGGCCAGCCCCCAGGGGCGCGAGGCGGGCCGGCGCCAGAGGGCCAGGGCCGCCAGGGCGACCGCGCCCGCCCCGAGGAAAAAGCGCCGGTTGACATCGTAGCCCACCCCCCAGTCCCACGGGGCGGCGCCCCAGAGGGCGTGGACCCGCGGCGGCACCAGGTAGGCCACCAGGTCGGCCGAGAGGCGCCAGGGGTCGGCCGGCGGCAGCTCGGACATGTAGTCGGCGCGGGCGGCCTCGACCAGCATGGGGGCGACCAGAGGCCCGGCGCCCAGGGCGAAGACCGCGCCGACGGCGGCCAGCCGCGCCACGAGGGGCCGGGGGGCCGCGCCGCGCCAGAGCCGCCAGGCCGCCGCGCCAGCGCTGAAGATCAGCAGGAACAGCGTGTAGTACCAGTCGGTCCACGCGGTCAGCACCAGGAACAGGCCGGCCAGGGCGGCGCTGCGCAGGGTCGGGCCGCGCGGGGCCGCGCCGGGCGCGCCGAGGGCCTCGAGCAGGAAGTAGACGTACCAGGGCAGCCAGTGGAGGGCGAAGATCTGGAGCTGGCCGTCGGTGACCAGGGCGGCCATGTGGAAGGGGCTGGCCACGTAGACGATCCCGGCGAGCAGGGCGGGCCCATCGCCGGCGCGGCGCCTGGCGAGCAGCCACATGCCCAGGCCCCCGAGGGCGAACGAGGCCAGGGCCACGGCGTTGAAGCCGGCGATCGGCCCCCACAGGGCGGTCACCGGGGCGGCCATCAGGGTGTTGATCGGCGAGAGGGTGTGGTAGAGCAGGTTGGGCCCGTCGGGGTGGAAGAGCATGTCGGTGGCCCAGAGGTTGGCCGGCCGGCTCAGGGCCTCGACCGTCCACCACAGGTTCCACACGTTCTGGTAGGCGTCCTCGAGGCCGTCCTTGTGGGGGCCGCCCGGCAGATCGCTGGCGAAGCGCGCCGCCATGGGCCAGGTGAGGGCCACGCCGAGGGCCAGGTAGAAGAGCAGCACGAGGGGCCAGCGGGCGAGCTGTCGGTCGGGGGCCGCCTGCATCGGGCTTCCTTTCATCACAAGCAGCCCGGCATGGTAGGGGCGGGCGCCCCGTCTGTCAATCGGCGCGGACGCCCGGCCCGCCGCCCCCCCGCGCCCCGGCCCCCATCCACCCGCCATCGCCCGTCCGGCGCCCCGCCCCCCCATCCCCCCGCCAACGCCCGTCGGGGCGGCCCATCGTGGCCGCCCCGGCGCCCC
>DAOLDO010001217.1:0-1903 GCA_035327325.1 Chloroflexaceae bacterium
CTGAAGCCGAGAAGCGGGCAAGCGATGGCCAAGTGTCCGCGAGCCCTGCCATCCTCGCCGCCACCAACAGCCTGCGCGAGTTCATGTACCGCGAGGTTTATCTGAACAAGCGGGCCAAGGCCGACGACGAGAAGGTGCGCTTCGTGATCGAGACCCTCTACGCCCACTTCCTCAAGCACCCCGAGCAGCTCCCCGCCGAGCTGCTGCGCATCAACCGCGAGCGGGAGGAGCCGGTCGAGCGGGCCGTGGTGGACTACATCGCCGGCATGACCGACCGCTACGCCCTGGAGCTGTTCAAGCGCGTGTTCATCCCGCGCACCTGGGGGGCGTGATGAGTCAGATCGACGAGATCCGCGCCAAGATCGACATCGTCGAGCTGATCGGCGCCCTGGGCGTGAACCTGCGCAAGACGGGGCGCAGCTACGTCGGCTTCTGCCCCTTCCACCCCAACTCGCGCACGCCGGCCTTCACGGTCTACCCCGACACGCAGAGCTTCTACTGCTTCGGCTGCCACGCCTCGGGCACCGCCTTCGACTTCCTGATGCGCAAGCAGGGCCTGGACTTCAAGGACGCGCTGGAGCAGCTGGCGGCCCGCGCCGGCGTGGCCCTGAAGCCGCGGGGCGATGACGAGCGCCAGGAGGACGCGCGGCGGGCGAAGCTGCTCGAGATCAACGCCCTGGCCGCCAGGGTCTTCAACCACCTGCTGGTCGGCTCGCCCCGCGGCGAGCCGGCGCGCAGCTACCTGGCCGGGCGCGAGCTGAGCGAGGCGAGCGTCGAGGTCTTCCAGCTCGGCTACGCCCCGGACGAATGGGGCTTCCTCTGCGCCTACCTGACCGAGAAGAAGGGCTACGCCCCCGAGGAGGTCGAGGCGGCCGGCCTGGCGATCCGCCACGAGTCGGGGCGCCACTACGACCGCTTCCGCGGCCGTCTGATCTTCCCGATCCGCAACGCCAAGGGCCAGGTGGTCGGCTTCGGCGGGCGGGCCCTGGGGGACGGGCAGCCCAAGTACCTCAACACGCCCGAGACCCTGCTCTACAAGAAGGGCGAGCTGCTCTACGGCCTCGACCTGGCCCGCGAGGCGATCCGGGTCGAGGACCGCACCGTGGTGGTCGAGGGCTACGTGGACGTGATCACCGCCCACCAGCACGGCTTCCGCAACGTCGTCGCGCCCCTCGGCACCGCCCTCACGCGGTCGCACGTCGCCCTGCTCAAGCGGCTCTCGCACAACGTCTACCTGGCCCTCGACGCCGACGCCGCCGGGCAGCGGGCGACGCTCAAGGGCCTGAGCGCCCTGCGCGAGAGCGCCGACGAGGGCGGGCACCTGGTGGCCACGGCCCAGGGCGCCGTGCGCCTCGAGAGCGACGTGGCCCTGCGCATCATCCGGATGCCCGAGGGGCGCGACCCCGACGAGGTGATCAAGGGCGACCCCGAGCTGTGGCGGCGCCTGGTGGCCGAGGCCGCGCCGGTGATGGAGTTCTACCTGGGCGCCTACACCGCCGGCCTCGACCTGAGCCAGCCCGAGCAGCAGCGCGCCGCCCTCGACCGGCTGCTCCCCCTGCTGGCCGAGCTCGACGGGGCCCAGCAGCGCGTCTACATCTCGCGGGTCGAGCAGGTTGTGGGTATCCGCGCCGAGCTGATCCTCGACCTGCTGCGCGGCGGGCCGGCGAGGAGGCCGGGCGGCCAGGCGGCCGGGCGATCGGGAGACCGCTGGAAGAAGGATCGTGCCCGCCCCGCCTTCCAGGTGCCCGCGGGCCAGGCCCCCAGGCAGCCCGCGCCCCCGCCGCCCGACGACGCGCCCCACCCCGCCGAGGCCGCGCAGGGGCCCGCCCCCGCGGCGGGGCGCCAGGTGGCGCGCGCCGGCGACGGCCGACCGCTACCAGTGCCAGCAGCGTTAGCGCCAGCG
>DAOLDO010001218.1:0-1902 GCA_035327325.1 Chloroflexaceae bacterium
AGGGCTCGCGCCTGATCTACCGCAACCCCGGCTTCAACAGCTACGGCTTCCTCAACGCGCGCACGGCCTTTCTGGAGGCCCACCCCGCCTACACGACCCGCGTGCTGGCCGCCTACGAGCGCGCCCGCCAGTGGATCCTCGCCAACCCCGAGGAGGCGGCCCAGATCCTGGCCGACGAGGCCAAGCTCTCGCTCGAGGTGGCCCGCCTGGAGCTGTTCGAGCGCACCGCCCTCGACATCAGCCCGGTGCCGGGGCAGGAGCAGGCCGCCGTGCTGAGGGCGATCATCCCGATCTTCGTGGCCGAGGGCCAGGTGAAGCCGGGCGCCGACGTCGAGGCCGCCCTGAACAGCCTGTTCGCGCCCCAGTTCATCGCCGAGGTCGCCAACGTCGCGCAGCAGTGAGCAAGGAGCAACAGCTGGTGGAGCGTCAACTCTCCTGGCCGCGCCGCGTGGACAGGCCGCGCGGCGCGGCGGCCCCACGGGGGCTCATGCTGGGCCTCGCGGTGCCGCTGGCCCTGCTCGCCCTCTGGCAGACCGTGACGGCCCTGGGCGTGTTCGAGCGCAGCCAGCTGCCCGGGCCCCTCGACGTGCTGGCGGCGGCGGGGGAGCTGGTGGCCCGCGGCGAGCTGGCCGGCCACCTGGCGGTGAGCCTGCGGCGGGTGCTGCTCGGCTTCGCCGTCGGCGGTGGGCTCGCCGTGCTGCTGGGCGCCACGATCGGCCTGTCGCGGCGCGCTGAGGCGCTGCTGGGGCCGACCCTCCAGGCCCTGCGGGCGATCCCCTCGCTGGCCTGGGTGCCGCTGCTCGTGCTGTGGCTGGGCGTCGGCGAGGCGCCCAAGCTCACCCTGGTGGCGATCGGGGCTTTCTTCCCCGTGCTGACCAGCCTCGTGGCCGGCATCAGGCAGACCGACCGCAAGCTGGTCGAGGTCGCCGTGGCCTACGGGCTGAGCGGCGCGGCCCTGGCGCGGCAGGTCCTCTTGCCCGCGGCGCTGCCGGCCCTGCTGACGGGCCTGCGGATCGGGCTAGCCCAGAGCTGGCTGTTCCTCGTGGCGGCCGAGCTGATCGGGGCCTCGCGGGGCCTGGGCTTTCTGCTGGTGGACGGGCAGAACACCGGCAGGGCCGACATCATCCTGCTCAGCATCGTGCTGCTGGCCGTGATCGGCAAGGGCACCGACGCGCTGCTGCACCGCGCCGAGCGGCGCCTGCTGCGCTGGACCGACACCTACGGCGGGTAGCGCCGCTCGACTCGAGCCCCCGGCTGGATGCCGCCACTGTCCGCCTCGCCCGGCGCCCCCCTTTCCGCCAGACAGAAAGGGGGGCGTCGGGCGTCCGGGGTGCCACAGGGGTGGCGGACGAGGGGCGAGCGTAGCAGGATCGATCCGCGAAATTGCCGGATGTCCCCCGCGGCCGCGCCGCGCCTCGTGTAGAGTGCTCGCGGTGCTGAAGACACTCCCCTCGGCGTCCATCTGAAGCGGGAGCAGGCGGGTGGAGCGCCGCCCCGTGCGTTCGCCCCTCGATGAGGTTCCGGTATGTCCCTCGGCGCGTTTCTCGACAGGCGGCGCACCGTCGCGCCGCCCGGCTACAACCGCTGGCTCGTGCCCCCGGCGGCCCTGACGATCCACCTGTGCATCGGCCAGATCTACGCCTACAGCGTGTTCAACAAGCCCCTGACCCAGGTCATCGGGATCACCGAGTCGGCGCCTGGGGACTGGGATCTGAAGACGATCGGCTGGATCTTCTCGCTGGCGCTGTTCTTTCTCGGCGCCTCGGCGGCGGTCTTCGGCAAGTGGCTGGAGCGGGCGGGGCCGCGCAAGGCAATGTTCTGCTCGGCCCTCTGCTTCTGCGGCGGGTTCCTCCTGGCGGCCCTGGGCGTCGTCCTCGTCGTCGTGGCACCGACGCCGCTCGC
>DAOLDO010001219.1:0-1897 GCA_035327325.1 Chloroflexaceae bacterium
GGTTCAGGGCCAGGGTGGCGACGAAGGCCGCGCCCCAGCGGGCCAGCGGGGCCCACCCCTCCACGAAGGCCAGCCCCTCGGCCGCGCCCCAGCGGGTCAGGCCCACCCAGATCGCCGCGCTGAAGATGTTCACCAGGGTCAGCGGGATGAGGAACTTCCAGCCGAAGTCCATCAGCTGGTCAACCCGCAGCCGCGGGTAGGCGCCGCGGATCCAGATCATCACGAAGAAGAAGAAGTAGGTCTTGGCCAGGAAGTAGAACACCCCCAGCACGCCCGCCAGCAGGTTGAAGACCCACCCGCCGTCGGGGTTGGCCGACGAGACGCCCTGGGCGTAGAGCCAGCCGACGCCCGGGCCCTGCCAGCCGCCGAGGAAGATGATCGCCGTGATCGCGCACAGCAGGAAGTTGAGCACGTACTGCGCCAGGTAGAACAGGCCGAACTTCATGCCGCTGTACTCGGTCATGTAGCCGGCGACGATCTCGGAGTCGGCCTCGGGGATGTCGAAGGGCGTGCGCTCGCCCTCGGCCAGGGCGGCGATGAAGAAGCAGGCGAAGGCCAGGAAGCCCACCGGCGTGAACACGAACCAGCCCAGCCCCAGGTCCGGCCAGCTCTGGGCGCCGGCGGCCAGCATGTCGGCGCTGCTCATGATCAGGCCGGCCTGGTACTCGATGATGCCGACCACCGAGAGGCTGCCGGTGATCATCACGATCGCAAGCAGGCTGAGCACGGCCGGGATCTCGTAGCTGACCATCTGGGCCACGGCGCGCATAGCGCCGAGCAGGGCGAACTTATTGTTCGAGGCCCAGCCGGCGGCCATCAGGCCCACCGCGCTGATCGACGAGACCGCGAAGAAGAAGAGCAGGCCGACGTTCAGGTCCACCGGCACCATGCCCGGGCCCCAGGGCACCACCGCGAACATTAGCATGGTCGGCGCGACCACCACGCAGGGCGCCAGGAAGTGCACCCAGCGGTCGGCGGCGTCGGGGACGATGTCCTCCTTGGTGAACATCTTGACCCCGTCGGCCACGGGCTGGAACAGGCCCTCGGGCCCGACCCGGTTGGGGCCGATGCGGTCCTGCATCCTGGCGATCGCGCGCCGCTCGTAGTAGGTCAGGAAGAGCATCTGGAGCGGGGCGACCAGGAAGAGCACGGTGGCCACGAGCAGGTGGCTGACCAGGCTGATCAGCCAGCCGGGCCAGCCCCAGCCGAGGGTCGTGTTGATCAGGCCGTTGACGATATCGTACATACGGGGGCTCCGGGAGCTGCTGCGGGGCCTAAGGCAGCCTGGCGCGATGGTCTTGCTGCGATCTCACCACGAAGGCCACGAAGGGCACGAAGGTACGAGAGATGCCGTGCTGTTCCAATTGCTGCTGAGCCTCGTGCTTCGCTGGAGCAGACAGTGTGGCTTTGTGCGTGATTGCCTGCTTCGTGTGCTTCGTGCCCTTCGTGGTAAAAAGCCTGCCGCCTGGCTCGGCCGTGCTGTCCTAGCGGAGGACGAAGGTCGCCGCGAGGAAGGCCAGGTAGACGGGCAGGGCCAGCATACCGACGAGGTTGCCCAGGCCGGCGACGGCCGGCTGGCCCGTGGCCCTGAGCAGGCACATCGCCGCGAGCAGGCCCCAGGTGATCGTGTGGCCCCAGCGCACAAGGAAGAGGCGCAGGGGCGCCGCGCCGGCCGCGCGCTCGTGGGGCCAGACGAAGGCCCAGAGCAGGGCGAGGGCCAGGCAGATGACGGCCCAGGCCAGATAGGGCAGGTTGAGCCAGCCGCGCTCCATCTCAGCTCTCCTCGGGGCCGGGGCCGGGGCCGCCGCCGGCCTTCTTCGCCGCGTTGGCCGCCCGGATCGCCGCCAGGCGCGCCGCCTTCTCGTCGGCGGGCGTGGCGGGCGCGGCATCGGGCGGG
>DAOLDO010001220.1:0-1886 GCA_035327325.1 Chloroflexaceae bacterium
GTCCCACCTTTCGTGCAAGTCGCTTCAGCGTGTGCAGGCCGAGGGTCTGGTAGAACAGGTTGACCGAGCCAGGGTAGAAGAGGTACGGGGTGATGAAGGGGTTCGCGCCGGCGAGCAGGGCCGCCCGCGCCCACCACAGGTTCCAGATGTTCTGCCCGGCGTCAATCGGGATCGTCCCGACCTGGATGGCCCCCTCGCCCATGTGCAGCGCCAGGGGCCAGGTGAGGGCGACGCCGAGGGCCAGGAAGCCCAGCAGCACGGCCAGGCGCCAGCCCCAGGGCTCGGGCGGTGCCTCGGCGGCCAGGGCCGACGGGCGGGCGGCGGGGGCCGCGGGCGCGCCGGCCACGCTCACGCCCGCGCCCCGGGGACCAGCTCGGCGTAGAGGGCCTCGAGGTCGGCGGCGAGCCGGTCGGCCCCGTAGCGCTCCAGCACATCGCGGCGCCCGGCCTCGGCCAGGGCGCGCCCCAGGGCCGGGTCGCGCAGCAGGCGCACGACGGCGGCGGCCAGGGCGTCCACGTCGCCGTAGGGGGTGAGCAGGCCGGTGCGCTCGTGGGCGATCACCTCGTTGCCGGCCATCACGTCGGTCGTCACCACCGGGGCGCCCGCGAGCAGGGCCTCGATCAGGGGGATGCCGAAGCCCTCGTAGCGGCTCGGGGCGGCGACCACCGCGGCCTCGCGCAGCAGGCGCAGCTTCTCCTCCTCGCTCACCCGGCCCAGCAGCTCCATGCGGTCGGCCACGCCGCCCTCCTCCACGAGCCGTCGCAGCTCGTCCTCGCCGGCGCGGTTGTGGCTCACGAAGACGAAGCGCGCCGCGGGCACCTCCCTAATGATCGCCGGCATCGCCCGCGCCAGCAGGTCGAACCCCTTGCGCGGCACAAGCTGGCCTATGAAGAGGACCATCGGTCGTGTAGACCAAGGACCGACGACCGAGGACCAAGGTTGCTCGATCAGGTTGCTGCTAGGGCGGCTCTGCTCCCTGGTCGCTGGGCTCTGCGCTTCCGCCAAAGGCTGGTCGGGCGCAGGCGCGGCGCGGCTTTGGTCTTTCGTCTTTGGTCTTTGGTCTTCCGGAGGCAGCTCGACGGCGTTGGGCAGCACCGAGAGGCGCGTCGGGCTTACGCCGATGCGGGCGAGCAGGTCGCGCTCGCCGCGCGAGAGGGCGATCACGTGGTCCACCCACAGCAGCGGGGCGTGGATGAAGTAGTTGCGCGCGGCCCGGCGCGGGTGGGCGCCGGAGGCCAGGCGCCTGAGCAGTCTGTAGGGCGTGGTCAGCAGGTTCTCGTAGCGCAGGGGCGCCTCGAGGGGGCGCTCGCGGTCGGCCACCAGGTCGCCGTCGTGCAGCAGCCCGTGGACGGTGAGCACGGTGGGGATGCCGAGCCGCCGGGCCGCCAGCACCGTCTGGAAGCCGAGCAGGCTGCGCATGTGGTGCAGATGGATCACGTCGGGCCTGTCGGCCGCCAGCAGGCGCAGCAGGGCCTCGGGGGCGAAGAAGCCGTAGGTGGGCGCCCGGTGGACGGGCACGCCGCCGGGCAGCCACTCGTGGCGCGGCGTCTGGCCAGGGTAGCGCCGGTCGCGGTACTCGTGGGCGACCACGCTGTGCCCGCGCCGGGCCAGGGCGCGGGCCTGGAGCTGCTCGGGCCGGCTGGGGAAGGCCCGGTCAAACCCGTAGGTGGTGACGATCAGGATGCGCATGGGCCGGTGCTCACCACAGAGTCTCCGATAGGGCGGGGCCGGCGCGTCTCCGCCCGCAACCGGGGGGCCGGCGCTCGCCATGGCCGCCTCACGAGCGCAACAGGTCGGCGTAGGCGGCCTCGACCCGGTCGGCGACGGCGGGCCAGGCGAACTGGGCGGCCCAGCCTGGGGCGGCGGCGGCCATGGCGGCGCGGCGG
>DAOLDO010001221.1:0-1885 GCA_035327325.1 Chloroflexaceae bacterium
TCACACCTCACACCTCACACCTCACACCTCACACCTCACACCTCACACCTCACACAAGATATGCAGCAAACCCAGATCCGCGACGCCCTGACGCGCTCGCCCGGCCTGGCCGCCGCCCTGGCCCTCGCCCTCGGCGGGGTGGTCGGCGGCGCCGCCGCCTTCGGCCCCCTGTACGCCTTCGCCGGCCTGCTCGGCCTGCTCGCCGGCCTCGCCCTGCTCACCTCCACCGAGGTGGGCCTGCTGGTCGTCTTCGCGATCATCACCCTGCTGCCCTTCGGTACCCTGCCCTTCCGGGCGGTGATCACGCCCAACTTCCTGACCCTGGCCCTGGTGGCCCTCACCGGTGTCTGGGTGCTGCGGCTGCTCGCCCGCCCCGACGCCTACGATCTGCGGCTGACCCCCCTGGCCCTGCCTCTGCTCGGCTTCCTCGGCCTGACCCTGTTCTCGCTCATCCTCGGCGCCCGCGGCCTGCCCGACACGACGACGCTGCACAACTACGCCAAGTTCGTCCTGGGCGTGCTGCTCTACTTCAGCGTGGTCAACTGCGTGCGCACCAGGGCTCAGGCCCGGCTCGTGCTGCGCGGCCTCGTCTTCGCGGGCGGGCTCGCCGCCGCCGTCGCCCTCGCCCTCTGGGCCATGAGCGACGAGCTGGCCCTGCGCCTGCTGGTCGGCCTGGGGCGCATCGGCTACCCCACCGGCGGGCGCGTGCTGCGCTACGTCGAGGACGACGTGAACGGCCTCGAGCGGGCGATCGGCCTGTCGGTGGACCCGAACAGCTTCGGCGGGATGCTGGCCCTGGTGGTGGCCCTGAGTGCCGCCCAGCTCGTCGCGCGGCGGCCCCTCTTGCGCCGCTGGCTACTAGGTTGTATCGTAGGGTTGATGACCCTGACCCTGATCCTCACCTACTCGCGGGCGGCCCTCTTCGGCCTGGTGATCGCGGCGGCCTACCTGGCCACCGTGCGCTACCGGCGCCTCTGGTGGGTGATGCTCGCGGGGGGCGCCCTTGGCGCGGCCCTGCTGCTGGGCCTCGGCTTCGCCGAGGAGTTCGTCGAGCGGGTGGTGAGCGGGGTGCAGTTCGAGGACCAGGCCCAGCAGATGCGCCTCGCCGAGTTCAACAACGCCGTCGCGATCATCCAGCGCTACCCGGCCTTCGGCATCGGCTTCGGCCAGGCGCCGGACATCGATCTGACGGCGGGGGTGAGCAACATCTACCTGGCGATCGGGCAGCGCATCGGCCTGGTGGGGCTGGCGGCCTTTCTGGGCACGGTGGCGGCCTGGTTCGCCCAGACGCTCGGCGCCCTGCGCGGACTGGACGAGGAGCGGGCCAGTTGGGTGCTCGGCTGCCAGGCGGGGATCGTGGCCGCCCTCGCGGTGGGCCTGGCCGACCACTACTTCTTCAACATCGAGTTCAGCCACATGGTTGCCCTGTTCTGGGGGGTGATCGGCCTCGGGGCGGCCGTCGTCGGCCTCCCCGGCGAGGGGGCGGGGGCGTCCGCGACCGGCGGGGGCGCCACCGCCGAGGGGCGCGCGCGTGGTGGATCCAGGCACGGCTAACAGGGGCGAGCAGCCCACCGTCGCCCCGCGCTGGGTCGGCCTCGGCTTCGCCGTCTTCGCCCTGGCCCTGCTGGCCTACGCCCTGGCCTACGCCCCGCCCGCCGCCGTAGCCCCCCTGGCCGCCCTGGCCGTGGCCGCGCCCGCCCTGGGGCTGCTCAGCGCGTCGCGGGGGCGCGCGGCGCGCCTGGCCGCCGTGGGCGCCCTGGTCGCCTGTGTGGGCCTCGCCTTCGCCGCCGTCGCCGCCAGCGGCGGGGCGGGCTCGCCCCTCTGGCCCGCCCTCATCCCGGCGCTCTTCGGGGGCTTCGGCAACTACTTCATGCCGCTGATGATC
>DAOLDO010001222.1:0-1883 GCA_035327325.1 Chloroflexaceae bacterium
GGGGCGGCGGTCCCCCAACGCGCAGGCCCAGCTGGCCGACCGCCGCAAGAGCGACTTCCTCGCCAGCCTCTCGCACGAGCTGCGCACGCCGCTCAACGCGATCATCGGCTTCAGCACGGTCATGCTCGACGGCCTCGACGGCCCGCTCACGGGCAACCAGCGCGAGGACCTGCAGAGCATCAACCGCAACGGGCGCTTCCTGCTCCACCTGATCAACGAACTGCTCGACCTGGCCCGCATCGAGGCCGGCCACCTGAGCCTCGAGCTGGCCACGCTGGACCTGCCCCAGCTGATCGCCGACGTGGTGGACACGGTGCAGGGCATGGTGCGGGCGCGCCCGATCGCCCTGAGCCACAGCCTGGCGCCCGGCCTGCCCCCGGTGGAGGCCGATGCCGACCGGGTGCGCCAGATTCTGCTCAACCTGCTCTCCAACGCCGTGAAGTTCACCGAGCGCGGCGCGGTCAGCGTGAGCGCCACGGCGGTTGACGAGGTGAGCGAGGGCGGTCGGATTGACCACTACGTGCTGGTGCGGGTGGCCGACACCGGCATCGGCATCCCGCCCGAGCGCCACGCCGAGGTCTTCCAGGAGTTCGTGCAGATCCATGGCCGGCGCTCGCGGGCGGGCGGCACCGGCCTGGGCCTGGCGATCGCGCGCAGGCTGGTCGAGGCGCAGCGCGGCCGGATCTGGCTGGAGAGCGCGCCGGGGCGCGGCAGCACCTTTAGCTTCACCCTGCCGGCGGCCGCGCGCGGCCCCGCGCAGCTCGACGAGGGGCCCGCGCCCCTCGGCATCCCGCTGGTGATTGACGGGCGGATCACCGTAGCCGACGCGGGGGCGCCCCGACAGAAGCCGACCGGGGCGTAAGGGCGCCCCGGCTCGGGCGCCCACGCCGGGCGCCCCAACAACGGGCCGGAGGCCCCGAACCCCATGAGCGAGGCGCAGCAGCGGATCCTCTACGTCGAAGACAACGCCGACAACCAGCGTCTCGTGCAGCGCGTGCTGGGCGCCCGCGGCTACCAGGTGCTGATCGCCGAGGACGGGCCGGGCGGCCTGGCCCTGGCCCGCGAGAGCCTGCCGGCCATGGTGCTGGTGGACCTGGGCATCCCCGGGCTCGACGGCTTCGAGACCACCACGCGCCTGCGCAGCCTGCCCCACCTGCGGGGCGTGCCGATCGTCGCGCTCACCGCCGACGGCAGCCCCGGCGCCCGCGAGCGAGCTCTGGTGGCCGGCTGCGACGGCTACATCGCCAAGCCGATTGACCCGCGCCAGCTGCCGGGCCTGGTGGCCGAGTTCATCGCCGGGCGTCGGGAGACGGTGGCCGCGCCCGCCGAGGAGGTCGATCTGCTGCGGGCCTACAGCCAGAAGCTGGTCGAGCGGCTCGAGCAGCGCGTGCTCGAGCTGAGCGCCGCCAACGCCGAGCTGCAGGAGCTCGACCGGCTCAAGGGCCAGTTCCTCTCGACCCTCTCGCACGAGCTGCGCACGCCCCTCACCTCGCTCATGGGCTACCTCGAGCTGCTCGACCGCGGCATGCTCGGCGAGCTGGCCCCGCCCCAGCGCGAGGCCGTCGGCGTGATGCGGCGCAGCGGCGAGACCCTGACCCAGCAGCTCAACAACCTGCTCTACTTCCAGGAGCTGCGCGGGCGCGCGCTGCAGCTGCGCCCCGTGCGGCCCGCGGCGGTGCTGCGGCCCCTGCTGGCCGCCCTGGGCGAGCGGGCCGCCGAGCTGGGCGTGGCCCTCGAGGTGGCCGCGGCCGACGCAACGCCTATCCTGGCCGACCCCGACGCCTTCGAACAGCTCGTCCGGGCCTTGCTCGACAACGCCCTGCAGCATACGCCGCGCGGCGGTCGCGTGCGCCTGACCCTCCACGACGAGCCCTCGCGCCTGA
>DAOLDO010001223.1:0-1883 GCA_035327325.1 Chloroflexaceae bacterium
CCAGCTCCTCGCCGGGGGGCAGGCTGTAGCCGGGCCAGCTCCAGCTGAGCAGCTGGCGGCCGGTGGCCTTGAAGTCGGGGGTGAGCTGGAACTGGGGGGTGGGCGCGCCGGCGGGGGCGTCCACGATCGCCTGGCTGCCGTCCACGTAGAGCAGGCTGGGCACGAGCAGGTCGGCCAGCCGGGGGCCGGCGAGGTCGGTGGTGAGGCCGGCGAGCTGCTCGTTGCGCAGGGTCAGCGTGTAGGTGAGCGTGCCGCCGGCGTAGACCACCGCCGGGTCGACCGCCTTCTCCATGCTCGGCCGGGCGGCGGGCGTGTTGAGCACGACGCGGGTGCGGGCGGTGGAGGTGTCGAGGACGCTGTAACCGTTGAAGGTGTAGCGCGACTCGCCCGTGTTGACGATGATCTGGTTCACGGGCGCGCTGGCCACCGTGGCCTCGAAGCCGCTGCCGCTCCCCGTGGCCTGCCAGCCGTAGGGGAGCGGGTCGAGGTAGGTCCAGCGCAGGGCGGTGATGTACGCGCCGGCGGGCAGGGTGAGCGTGGAGGCGCAGCCGCCGCCGCCGGCGGGGGCGACGTTGACGCAGGCGGCCGCGGTGAAGGGGGCGCCGGGGAGTGGCTGCCAGGTCGCGCTCTGGTCGGTCTGGTACTCGACCAGGAGGCGCAGGGCGGCGGCCTGGTTGTGGGCGGCGGCGTAGACCCGGCTGACGCGCAGCTCGGGCGGGATCTGGTCGAGCAGGCTGAGGTCGATGAGGGCCGTGGTGCCGGTGTTGCGCTGGGTGAAGTTGTAGCGCACCGTGGCGCCGACCTCGGCCTGGGCGGGGCCGCTCTTGCCGAAAGCGAGGCCGGGGCTCGGGGGCTGGATCAGGCGGACGTCGGCGTCGGAGAGCGAGAGCGTGGCCCCGCCGAGGGCAGTGGCGGCGACGGATAGATCGTTGCGCACCTCGTCGCCGACGGCGAAGGCGGCGTCGGCGAAGGTGACGGTGAGCGTGCGGCGGGCGCAGGACTGTCCGGCGCTGACCAGGATGCTGGTGGCGGGCCAGGTGACGGTGCCGGCCCCGGCGTCGTAGACGCCGCCGTCGCTGGCGCTCACGAAGGTGGCGCCGGCGGGCAGGCGGTCGGTCAGCACGACGCTCGAGAGGTCGAGGGCGCCGCTGCCGGGGTTGGGCACGCAGACCTCGAGCTGGTAGACGGTGGGCAGGTCGAGCACGCCGCCGGAGACGAAGCGCTTGTCGGCGCGGGCGCGGGGGGTGGCGCGGGCGGTGAGGGCGAGCTGGTTGGAGACGTCGGGGGCGGCGTTGCTGCCGGCGATCTCGGCGCGCAGGAGGGCGACCGTGCCGTCGGGGGTGCTGCCGGGGGCGAAGCGCACGCGCAGCTCGAAGGTGCCGGTGCTGCCGGCGTTGATCGGCGCGTCGAAGGCCCAGCGGGCGGTGGCGGTGGCGGGGTCGTAGCTGGTGGTGGCGCCGACGCCGACCACCTGCACATCGCCGGCGGCGCGGGCCAGCTCGGGGGGCAGGGCGCTGCTGATCACCACGTCGGCGCAGGGGGTGCTGGTGATGCTCGAGCAGCTGTAGTTGACCTCGACCACGGCCCAGTCGCCGCTGGCGACCACGGGGAAGTCGGTGCGGATCGTCACGTCGAGGGCCGCGCTGGCGGCGAAGACGGACTGGAGGGGGCCGAGGGCCAGCATGGTGGCGAGGAGCACCAGGAGGCCGGCGGGGAGCAAGTGGGCGCGGCGCTGGATGGAGCTGTGCATAATGGCTGCGGTGATGTGCTGCGCGCCGCCATGTAGCCTGAGGCCATGTGGTGGCGTTGCATATGTGAATGTCTGCCCAGTATAGGCGGGCGTGTTGCAGCACGATTACCAGGACTGGAGCGGGAGAAACGCG
>DAOLDO010001224.1:0-1882 GCA_035327325.1 Chloroflexaceae bacterium
GTGTGAGGTGTGAGGTGTGAGGTGTGAGGTGTGAGGTGTGAGGTGTGAATGTTTCACGGCCGTGCTCGTGGCGGAATCACACCTCACACCGCGAGCGCAGCGAGCGACTCACACCTCACACCGCGAGCGCCTCAAGCCGCCAGGGGCTCGCCCAGGGCCGCCGGGGAGGGGCGCGGGCCGCGGGCCGCGGCGACGCCCAGCCAGGCGAAGGCGAGGTAACAGGGCATGAAGTCGCCGGGGAAGTGCAGCGCGAACATGCCCACGAACGGCAGCAGGATGCCCGCGATCAGCAGGATGGCGAGGGGGCGCGGGAACACCTTCGCCCGCAGAGTGGCGACGCCGAACAGGAGCCAGCCCAGGGTATAGAGGCCGTAGTTGAGCATGAAGCCGGCGATCAGCTCGGGCGGGAAGCTCTCCTCGAAGCCAGGGATCTGCAGCATGGCGGGGGCGGCGAACAGCTCGCTCCAGTCCGAGGCGATCATCAGGGCCGAGCCGGCCAGGACGGTGAAGAAAGCCCCCAGGCCCAGGCGGCCGGCGGCCTCGGCCTGGCGCACGTAGACGCCGGGCAGGCCGAGGGTCAGGAAGATCGCCCCGCTGAAGAAAAAGACGCCGGCGGCCCGGCCGGTCGGAGTCAGGATCGACTCTTTGCCCTCGGGGGTGAGCATGTAGGCCACCTCGGCACAGATCAGCAGCAGGCCGCCAAGGGCAAGCAGGTAGCCGCTCCAGCGGGTGAAGGTCTTGAGGTTCACGACGCGCTCCTTGTGGTTCGTCTCTGGGCGGCGTCCGGCCACGGCGGCCGGCGCTGGGGCTAGTCTAGCCCGCGCCCCTTTCCCACGGCATCGGCGGCCCTCCCAATTCGCCCAGGAGGCCCTTCCCGGGCCCGCCGCCGCGGGCCGGGAACGGGTTCCCGACCCGGTCGGGAGTTCGCCCGATGACGGGGGAAGGCCCGGCGGGCTACCCTTGGCGCGGCGAGGGCGAGCG
This sequence comes from Chloroflexaceae bacterium, assembly GCA_035327325.1. GTDB lineage: Bacteria > Chloroflexota > Chloroflexia > Chloroflexales > Chloroflexaceae > CAIWXH01. The sequence goes on from DAOLDO010001224.1 coordinate 982, forward strand.
CCGCCCCGCCGACACAACCAGAGCAAACCTAAGGAGCCCACCCGTGCAGAGCACCCTCCAGCAGCCCGCCGCCGTCGAGGCCCCCCGCGCCCCCCGCGTCTCGGCCCTCGGCAAGATCAGCGCGGCCGCCCTCGCCGGCATCGCCCTGGCCATCGGCTACATCCTGGTCGCCATGTTCGGCTTCGCGGCGATGCCCGCCGCCATCGCGGGCGTCTGCCTGCTCGTCGCCGGCCTGACCCTGGCCGGCCTGCGCTGGGCGCCGGCCCTGGGCCTGCTGCCCGCGCTGCCGGTGCTGGGCATGTTCGTGCCGATGATGCTTGGCGACAGCGGCTCGCCGCTCTTCCCGGTCGGCCTGATCATGGCCGCCTGCGGCGTGCTGGCCGTCGTCCTCGGCGTCGCCGCCACCGTGCAGAACTACGCCCGCCCGGCCGCCGAGCGCCGGCTGCCCCGCTGGGCGCCCGCCGCCGTGGCCCTGGTGCTCGGCGCGGCCATCGGCGCCCAGCTCCTCGGCCTGCTGCCCAGGCCCGACGTCGCCGCGGGGGTCAGCCCCGAGGTCCTGGCGACCCTGCCGGCCGTGACCACCGTCGGCTTCGAGTTCGACCAGCCCGAGATCCGGGTGCGGGCCGGCGAGACGGTGGCCCTGCGCCTCGAGAACGCCGACCCCGAGCCCCACAGCTTCGACATTGATGAGCTGGGCGTCCACGCCCCCATGCCCGTGGGCGAGACCGGCCTGGCCCTGTTCCAGCCCACCGAGCCCGGCACCTACACCTTCTACTGCGCGCCCCACTACGACAAGGCCAGCGGGGAGGGTATGAAGGGCACGCTGATCGTCGAGTAGGCGGGGCTGCCGCCCCTGCCACCCCGCTTTGTTTGTGAGGGGCGCCGCCCCTGCCACCCCGTT
>DAOLDO010001225.1:0-1880 GCA_035327325.1 Chloroflexaceae bacterium
CGCGCCTGTGGCCACCAGGGCGCCGTCGGGGCTGAAGGCGAGGGCCTCGACCGCCCCGCCGTGGCCGGCGAGGGTCTGCACGCGCGCCCGGTCGAGGGTGCGCCAGACCCGCACCGTGCGGTCGGCGCCGCCCGCGGCGAGCAGGGCGCCGTCGGGGCTGAAGGCCACGCTGGCCACCTGGTCGCCGGCGTCGGGCAGGGCGGCGAGCAGGGCGGGCGGGCGGCCGTCGTCGCCGGTGCGCCAGAGGCGCACGCTGCGGTCGTGGCTGGCCGAGGCCATGGTGCGCTCGTCGGGGGCGAAGGCAAGGCCGCTCACCGTGTCGGCGTGGCCCGCGCAGACGCCCCGCAGGCTGCCGTCCGCCAGGTCCCAGAGGAAGATCTGGGACCCCGAGGCCAGGGCCAGCAGCCTGCCGCCGGGGCTGAGGGCGGCGCAGCGGGCGGGGCAGTCAATCGCCCACAGGGGCTGGCCGTCGGCCAGGGCGATCAGGCTGGGCCCACCGCCGGAGATCACCAGGGCGTGGCCGGCGCCGACGAGGAGGACGGCGCGGGCCACCCCGCGCCCGAGGCGCCGCACCTGGCCCTGCCGGTCGAGGTGGGGCAGCCGGAAGCCGCCTCGCAGGGCGAGGACGGGCGGCGGGGGCGCGGGCTGCGCCTCGGGCGCGGCGGGCTCGGGCGCGGGCTCGGGGGCGAGGGCCGCTGCGTGGGCGCGCAGCCGCTCCAGCAGGCGCTCGTAGCCGCTGGCGCTGAACAGGTCGAGGGCCGGGGCGCCCTGGAGCGCCGGCGGGATCTCGCAGCTGGTCAGCCTGAGGGCCACCGTCAGGCGGCGCGGGTCGGGCGCCAGGGCCAGCAGCTCGAGGGTGTTGCTCAGGGCCGGGGCGAGGCGTCCCTCTGGCATGGCGCGGCGCGACAGGCAGACCACCGCCGCCTGGGCGTCGCGCGCCGTCTCGCGGAGGTGCCGGGCCGTCGCGGACTGGGCGGCCAGCGTGGGGGTCAGGCCGTCGGCGCGCAGGCGCTGGGCCAGGGCGCCGACCGCGGGCCCATCGTCGGGGGCGCAGACGATCAGCACCGAGAGGGGCGCGCCGGGCGCGCTGTTGCCTGCCATTGCGATGCACGCTCCTGCCAGTCTAGCGCGGGGTCGCCGCCAGTATACCACGCCGCGTATCTCGCCATGCTACACTGCAAGCACAGCAAGCAGATCGCGACAAAGGAGCCCCCATGGCAGCAGCGCGCGATGGCGCCGGCCACTTCCGCACCCTCGAAATGACGGTGCTCATGACCCCCGACACCGCCAACTTCTCCGGCAACGTCCACGGCGGCCATCTGCTCAAGCTCCTCGACCAGGTCGCCTTCGCCTGCGCCTCGCGCTACTCGGGCTCGTATGTGGTCACCGTCTCGGTTGACCAGGTGGTCTTCCACGAGCGCATCCACGTCGGCGAGCTGGTCACCTTTCTGGCCTCGGTCAACTATACCGGCAGGAGCTCGATGGAGATCGGCATCAGGGTGGTCTCCGAGCACATCACCGAGCGCCGCCAGCGCCACGTCCTCACCTGCTATTTCACCATGGTCGCCGTCGGCGAGGACGGGCGCCCTCAGCTCGTCCCCCCTGTCCCCGTCGAGACGGCCGACCAGCGCCGGCGCTGGGCCGCGGCCACCCTGCGCCGCGGGCTGCGCAAGGAGGTCGAGGCCCGCAGCCTCGAGATCCGCCAGCACCCCGAGGAGCTGCTCGGCGAGCTCGATAATGAGCCCCATTAGGAGGCAGGCGGGGCCGCGGGGCGACCGCGTGGCACAGCAAAAGGCCCCGGGCAACTGCCCAGGGCCTTCTGTTCTGGTAGCGGCGGCAGGATTCGAACCTGCGACCTTCGGGTTATGAGCCCGACGAGC
>DAOLDO010001226.1:0-1875 GCA_035327325.1 Chloroflexaceae bacterium
GTGCGACCAGGTCGTCGTAACGGTCGGACGCCGCGCCACCGCCGCGCCCGCCGCAGAGCAGAAGCTCGTCGTCTACTCGGGCCGCAGCGAGAGCCTGGTGGCCCCCCTCTTCGAGCAGTTCACCCAGGACACCGGCATCGCCGTGGAGGCTCGCTACGGCGACACGGCCGAGCTCGCCGCCACCATCCTCGAGGAGGGCGCGAACAGCCCCGCCGACCTCTTCTTCGCGCAGGACGCCGGCGCCCTCGGCGCCCTCGGCGCCGCCGGCCTGCTCGCCCCCCTGCCCGAGGCCTCCCTCGACGCCGTGGAGCCGCGCTTTCGCTCGGCCAATGGCGACTGGGTCGGGGTGAGCGGCCGGGCCCGCGTGGTGGTCTACAACACCGAGCAGCTCAGCGAGGAGGACCTGCCCGCCTCGATCACCGGCTTCGCCGCGCCCGAGTGGCAGGGCCGCGTGGGCTGGGCGCCCACCAACGGCTCGTTCCAGGCGTTCGTCACCGCGATGCGCGTGCAGCTCGGCGAGGAGGCCGCCCGCGGCTGGCTCGAGGAGATGATCGCCAACGACACCAGGGTCTACGAGCGCAACGCCGCCATCGTCAATGCCGTCGCCGCGGGCGAGATTGACGTGGGCTTCGTCAACCACTACTACCTCTACCAGATCCAGGCCGAGACCGGCAACACCCTGCAGGCGGCCAACTACTACCCGCAGGATGGCGATGTCGGGGCCCTGATCAACATCGCCGGCGTGGGCCTCCTCAACACGGCGCGGAATGCCGGCAGCGCCCAGGAGCTGGTGACCTACCTGCTCTCGGCCGACGGCCAGCGCTACTTCGCCGAGAAGACTTTCGAGTACCCCTTGACCGACGCCGTGCAGCCCGACCCGCGACTGCGCCCGCTCAGCGAGATCCAGACCCCCGAGCTCGACCTGAACAACCTGAGCGACCTCCAGGGCACGCTGCAGCTGCTCCAGGAGGTGGGGGCCCTGTAACCGCTCGCCGCCGCTCGCTGTGTGAGGTGTGAGCAGCGCCGCCGTCAAGAGACTCACACCTCACACCTCACACCTCACACCTCACAGCTTCAGGCCAGACGATGGACACAGCACTCGCCTTCCCCCGGAGCACCGCTCGCCGCCGCAAGCCCCGGCCGTGGCTGCTGGTCATCCTGAGCGCCGCCGTCGTGGCGCTGGTGGTGCTGCCCCTGGCCTACCTGGCCCTGCGCGCCGCGGGGGCCGGCCCCGAGGCATGGGCCGCCCTGCTCCGCCCGCGCACTCTGCGCGTGCTGGCCGGCAGCGCCGCATTGGCCCTCGGCACGGCCGCCCTGAGCACGCTGGTGGCCCTGCCGGTGGCCTGGCTCACCGTGGCCACGGACCTGCCGCTGCGCCGCTTCTGGGCGGTCGCGACGCTGCTGCCCCTGGCCGTGCCGTCCTACATCGCCGGCTTCGCGATGATCGCCGTGCTCGGCCCGCGGGGCCTGCTCCAGCAGCTCCTCGCGCCCCTGGGCATCGAGCGCCTGCCGCCGATCTACGGCTTTGGCGGCGCGCTGCTGGCCCTGACCCTGTGCAGCTACCCGTACGTGCTGCTCACCGTACGGGCCGCCCTGCGCCGCTGCGACCCGGCCGTCGAGGAGGCCGCCCGCAGCATGGGCGACAGCCCGCTCACGGTCTGCTTCCGCGTGCTGCTGCCCCAGCTGCGCCCGGCCATCGCCGTCGGCGCCCTGCTGGTGGCCCTCTACAGCCTGAGCGACTTCGGGGCCGTGTCGCTCCTGCAGTTCGACTCGTTCACGCGGGCGATCTACGTGCAGTACCGCGGCTCGTTCGACCGCAGCGGCGCGGCGCTGCTCGCCATCCTGCTGGTGGGCCTGACCGTTGGGCTGCTGGCC
>DAOLDO010001227.1:0-1871 GCA_035327325.1 Chloroflexaceae bacterium
GGGCGAAGCCCCCGCGCGGGAGAGCGCGAGAGGGCCGGCGGCGGCCCTCTCGCAGGAAGAAAGGGTGGCAGGGACCCACCTGAACAACCTCGGGCGCGGAGCGCCCACCCTACCCATCGTCCCCCGCGATGTAGACCTGCGCCTCCCGCTCCAGCGCGTCCGCGTTCGCCCCACGGGCCCGCTCGAGGCGGGCGAGGCGCTTCTGGAACTGGCCGAGGGCGTAGTCGGTGAAGGTCTCGAGGGCCAGGCCGAAGGGCATGGCCTCGTAGGCGCCAAACGCCTCGTCGATCACCCCGGTGGCGAGGAGCACCAGCTCGCCCATGCGGCCCTCGATGTGTTCCCACACGCCGTCGTCCGCGGCGATCAGGCGCGAGAGCAGGTAGACGCCGTAGGCGATGTGGCGCGACTCGTCCTGCTTGAGCAGGGCGACGCCGCGGCGGGTGCCGGGCAGGATGCCATGGGCCTCGAGCACGGTGAAGTAGGCGTGGTAGCCGGTCTCGGCCAGGACGCCCTCGACGATCATGTTGTAGGTGAGGGCGGCCTCGGCGAGGGCCAGGGGCGAGCGGTCGTCGGCCAGGCGGCCCATAGCCGCGGGGAGGGCCTCGTAGATCAGGGCGCGGTAGCTGGGGGTGTGGTAGCGGGCGAGATCGAACTGGCCGCCGGCCACCTCCTCGAGGAAGCGGGCGAAGAAGTCGGTGTGCTTGGCCTCCTCGAAGAGGAAGGTGGTCAGGAACAGCTCCTCCTCGACGCGGCCCTCGCGGGCCACGGCCTGCACCAGGGGCAGCAGGTCGAGGGTGACGGCCTCCTCGCCGGCCTGGAAGAGGGCCGTGAGGCGCAGCAGGAGGTCCTGCTCGTCGGGCGCGAGGCGGCGCCAGTCCACGGCGTCTTGGGCCAGGTCGAGGTCCGAGGGGTTCCAGACGCCGAGGCGCTTGGCCTTCTCGAAGAGGCGCATCGGGGGGCTGTCGCGGCGCAGGCCGCGGGTGGTGGTGGCGAAGGTGGTGTGGGGCATCGGCTTGCCTCCTGTCTCGGGAGCTTCCCCAGGCCCCATTATATTCCGCTGGAGAGCCGCCTCCGCCCGCCTGGCCGGCTGCCCGGCTATGCGCCCTACAGCTCCCGCCGCAGCAGCTCGCGCAGCAGGTCCTCGGCGCTCTTGCGCCGCCTGAGGGCCCGCGACGCGCCGGCGCCCACGCGGGCGGGGGCCCGCCGCGGCGTCAGCATGAGCGTGGCGCCGACGGCCAGGAGGGCCAGCCCGCCGAGGGCGACCGCCCCGGGGTCGAGCTGCTCGATGCCCGTCTCCGGCAGGCTTGAGGGCTGCTCGGCGCCGGCGGCGGGCGCGGGCCGCGCCACCGAGGTGTCGGGCAGGCCGCCCGGCATGGCCACGGGCGGGTCGGCGGGCACGGGCGTGGCGGGGGGCGGGGCCGCCGTTGGCGTCGCGGCCTGCGCGGGGGCGAGGCTCGTGTAGAAGAGGTGCACCACCACGACGTCGTCGCCCCAGACGGTGGCCGTCGTCACATCCTGGGCGATCACCCCCTCGGCCTCGCTCAGGGCGAGGGCCACGGGGTACTGGCCGGCCTCGACCCAGGTGTCGTAGTTGCCGCTGGCGTCGGTGCTCAGCTCGGCCTCGCCCACCCGCACCGTCCGGCCAGAGGACGGGGCGCCGGTGCGCAGGTCAATCACGGTGCCGGTGATGCGGCCCATCGGCGGGGGGGCGGGGGGCGCCGAGCGAACGCTCGGTTCGCGGGCAGCGCCAGCGCTGACTTCGGCCCTCAGCTCGCGCACCGGAGGCAACCCGTTCTTCCTCCAGGAAGTCCTTCGGGGAGTAGCTGAATCCGGCGGCCTGGTCTCGACTCCTGAAGGATTGACCCTGGCCG
>DAOLDO010001228.1:0-1870 GCA_035327325.1 Chloroflexaceae bacterium
GGGACGCCACGGGCGCCGACGCCTACGCGGCCGGCAACGTCTCGATGGGCAGCGCCGCCGTTGACAGCGACCGCGACGCCTACCCGGCCGACACGAGCATTCCCCGCGGCGACTCGTACTCGGTGCGCGGGCGCGACTACAGCGACACGGGCAGGCCCGGGGCCGACACCATCGGCGCCCAGGCCGGCGCCGAGGCCGACGCGGCCGGCAAGGACTGGGAGGACAGCTCGAAGCTCGGCACCGTGGGCGGCGGCCTGGCCGGCGCCGCGACGGGCGCCGCGGTCGGCGCGGCCGGCGGGCCCGTGGGCTCGGTGGTGGGCGGCGTGGCCGGCGCGGTCACGGGCGCGGGCGTCGGCGCGGCCGGCGACGTGGCCGGCGAGCGGGTCGAGCCCGCCGTGGGCCGCGACGACGACAGGCGCGGCCCGGGCGCCTACGACTTCCACGACGACGAGAACCTGAACGATGCCGACCGCCAGGTGGTGGACACGTCGTACACCGACATAGACCGCACCGGCGAGCGGGTCAAGGACCCCGAGGGCTTCGCCTCGGGCCACAGCCAGCCCTTCGACAGCAACCCGGCCCAGTTCGACGAGTTCGCCGCCCAGGGCGAGGAGAACTTCCGCACCGAGCAGAGCACCATCCACGGCGAGCCCGGCGGCGTCGGCCCCTCGCGCGACCCCCAGCGCGGCGACACCCCCGCCGACCGCGGGTACGACGCGGGCGCGACCCTCGGCATGGGCGCGGCCGGGGCCTCGATGCACCGGCGCGACGAGGGCACGCTGGGCGACCCGATGCCCTCCGACGACGACACGATGAGCGAGAGCACGCGCCGCTCGCCGCACTTCGCCGGCGCGGACGACATGGGCGGCGCCGTGAGCGGCATGCGGGGCGGCAGCGGCTCCGAGCAGCCGGGCGCCTTCTCGTCCACCCCAGGACGCCAGCTCAGCAGCGACCAGCGGGCCTCGCTGGAGGGCGACACGCGCAACGCGGGCGCCGGCACCTCCGACCAGATCGGCGGCGGCGCGCGGATCTACGACCAGTCGGGGCGCCGCGAAGAGCTGGACACCGCCCGCGCCGGCCACGAGGAGGCCATCCCGGCCCACGGCGACTTCGCCCGCGGCATGCGCGATGAGCGGCCCGACGCCAGCGAGCCCGACTTCGCCCGCGGCCAGCACGACGAGACGGCCCACGGGAGCCACGACGACGACCTGACCCCCCACCACGGCGACTTCGCCCGCGGCATGCGCAGCGAGGCCGAGCCCACCCAGCCCGACTTCGCCCGGGGCCAGCGCGGCTACGAGCTCTACGACGCCGACTACCGCACCCACTACCAGTCGCTGACCGGCAGCGGCGGGCAGCCCTACGACTACTACCGCCCCGGCTACCAGTTCGGCCACGACCTTGGCAGCGACGAGAGCTTCCGCCACGACAGCTGGGACAGCGCCGAGCGCGACGCCCGCCAGCGCTGGGAGCGCGAGGCCCGCGGCAGCTGGGAGGAGTTCAAGCAGACGATCCGCTACGGCTGGGAGAAGGCCCGCGGTCGGGCGTAGCCTCCTGGCACGGGGCTTGCATATAGAGAGGGAAGAGGACTGAAGAGCGGGGAGACTTCCCTCTCACGTGCCTCATAGCAGACGGTCCGGACACGTATCGTAGCATGCATAAGGAGGAACGGACGTGATCAACTTCATCCTGTGGATCCTGTTCGGCGCCCTGGTCGGCTGGCTGGCCAGCATCGTGATGCGCACCGACGCCCAGCAGGGCGCGCTGCTCAACATTGTGGTCGGCATCATCGGCGCCTTCCTCGGCGGTTTCCTGTTCAACCTGCTCGGCCTCGGCGGCGGCAACATCAACCAGGGCGACTTCAGCCTGA
>DAOLDO010001229.1:0-1868 GCA_035327325.1 Chloroflexaceae bacterium
GGCTGTATGGCTTCGCCTTCGTCCCCCCCGCGCGCGCCCGGGGGGGGGTGCGCGCCTTTGCCGCCGAGGCCGTGGGCAGGGGCCTGCGCGGGCTCAAGGTCCACCGCCACGACGCGCGCATCACCCGCGAGGTCTGCGCGGCCGCCCGCGACCACGGGCTGCCGGTGCTCTACGACGTGATGGGCGAGGTCGAGGTGGTGGAGCTGCTGGCGACCGAGTACCCCGAGGTGCCCTTCATCATCCCCCACCTCGGCAGCTTCGCCGACGACTGGCGGGCCCAGCTGGCCCTGATTGACCACCTCGCGCGCCACCCGAACGTCTTCGCCGACAGCTCGGGCGTGCGCCGCTTCGACCTGCTCGAGCAGGCGGTGGCCCGCGCCGGGGCGGGCAAGCTGCTCTTCGGCTCCGACGGGCCGTGGCTGCACCCCGCCGTCGAGCTGGCCAAGATCCGCGCCCTCGGGCTGAGCCCGCGCGACGAGGGCCGCGTGCTCGGGGGCAACCTGCTTCAGCTCATCGGCGCGCCGGTGCGGGCTCAGTCCTTGTAGGGGTCGAAGGTTTCGGACGGCGCCATGCACACGACCAGCGGGTGGAGCCAGTGCTCGACCTCGAGCGTGGCGGCGTGGGCGGCGAGCACCGCGCGCAGGTCCCGGTAGACGTGGGGCGCCTCCTCCTCGTCGCCGCCGCGCAGGACCACGTCGGCGGCGGCCAGGGCCTCGTCCATCATCGCGCGCGTGACCTGGCCGGGCGAGACCCGTGTCGGGCGCTTCTTGCCGCCGGGGCCTGCGACCCACTTCTTCTTGCCGGCGGCCTGGGTGCGGCTCATGATCCGCCCCGCGCCGTGGGGCGCCGAGCTGAGGGCGGCCCGCGCCTCCGTGGTGTCGCGCCCGCGCACCACCGCGCTGACGCCGCCCATCGAGCCGCCCATCGCCCCGCGCTGGCCGGGGGCGAGGGGGGTCGCGCCCTTGCGCACGACGACCAGGGTCTCGCCGTCGTGCTCCTCGACGAAGCAGAAGTTGTGGTGGATGTGCACGTCGTCAACGGCGCGGGCGCCGAGCAGGGCGAGCACCTGGCCGACCACGGCGTCGCGCCCGGCGTAGGCGTAGTCGCCGGCGAGGTTGTGGGCCGCCTGGTAGTACTGGCCGAGCTGGCTGTCGAGCCCGATCACCGTGGGCGGCTGGTCCATCGCCTCGCCGGGGGCGCGGTCGGCGAAGCGGCGGCCCGCGGCGAGGTTGAGGAAGCCGCTGGCGATCGTGTGGCCGAGCCCCCTGCTGCCGAAGTGGGCCATCACCCAGAGCCGCCCGGCCTCGTCGGCGAGCAGGTCCACGAAGTGGTTGCCGGCGCCCACCGTGCCGAGCTGCGCGGCGGCCTTCGCCTTGAGCGGGGCGAGCTCGCGTTCGCGCCAGAGCGGGTCGTCGAAGAGCGGGTGGTCAACCGGGTCCGGGTTGGTGCGGCCCATGCCGAAGGCGATTGTCGCGGCCATGGTGTCGGCGATACGCTCGCGCGCGGCGCGGGTGGGCAGCACGTCGGCGGCGCGCAGGTCGGTGGCCACTGCCTTGATCCCGCAGGCGATGTCGTAGCCGGCGCCCGAGGGGCTGACGGCGTTGCGGTAGGCGGCCACGCCGCCGATCGGCATCGAGTAGCCGACGTGGGCGTCGGCCATCAGGGCGGCCCGGGCCACGCGGGGGTCGGCGGCGACCCGCCGCAGCTGGGCGAGCGTGCGCTCGTCGGGCTCGCCGAAGATGGTGGCGCGGTCTTCCATAGGCGGCTTCTCCAAAACGTGGGCTGGCGCGCCCGGCGGCCGCTGCGAACCTCCCCCCCGCCTCGCGTTGCTCGGCTCCCCCTCTCCAATATGGAGAGGGGGCGGGGGG
>DAOLDO010001230.1:0-1867 GCA_035327325.1 Chloroflexaceae bacterium
GTGGGGCATCCACACCCACAACGACGCCGAGCTTGCCGTCGCCAACTCGATCGCCGCGGTCCAGGCCGGCGTCCGCCACGTCCAGGCCACCATCAACGGCTACGGCGAGCGGTGCGGCAACGCGAACATGGTGAGCATCCTCGCCAACCTCGCCCTCAAGTGCGAACCCTCCTCCCGGGGCCGAGCGCCTCGCCTCGTGCACGCCTGCCGCGCCTCACGGCCCGCGACCTGATCAAGCGTTCCCCGGGGAGGCTGTCGCACAAACCCTCCGCGACGAGCCCGGCGCAGCTACGATTCGGGGATCGGCTCAAGGCTCGGGAGGGTGACGGTGGGCTACAACTTCCGGCCGGTCGAGCGGGACCAGCAGTACCTGATGCCGGCGTCCTTGCGCGACTGGCTGCCCGACGATGATCTGGCCTGGCTCGTCCTCGACGCCGTCGACCAGATGGACCTCGGCCCGATCCACGCCCGGTACCGTGCGGACGGCTGGGGTGCGTCGGCGTTCGATCCTGCGCTCATGACCGCGCTCCTCCTCTACGCGTATGCGACCGGCGAACGCTCGAGTCGCCGGATCGAGGCGCGCTGTCGGCGCGATATCGCGTACCGGGTCATCTGCGCCAACCAGACGCCCGACCACGCGACGATCGCCCGCTTCCGGGCCGACCACGAGCTGGCACTCGGCCATCTGTTCACTGACGTCCTGCGGCTGTGCGCCGCGGCCGGACTCGGCTCGCTCGGTCTCGTTGCCATCGACGGCACCAAGCTCGCCGCTGACGCCTCCCGCGACGCCAACCGAGCGGCCGAGGTGCTCGACGCCGAGATCGAGCGGATCCTCGCCGAGGCGGCGGCGGTCGATGCCGCAGAGGACGAGCGGCTCGGACCCGACCGGCGGGGCGACGAGCTGCCGCCCGCACTGGCCAGCCGCGGCAGCCGCCTCGCCCGCCTGCGGGAGGCGCGCCACCAGCTGGCCGAGGCCGATGCGGCACGCCGCGAGCGGGTCGAGGCGCAGCAGGCGCAGCAGGCCGAGCGCACGGCCCGCGGCGAGCGGGCCGGCCGGGTGGTGAAGCCCGACGCCGAGCACCGTCGTCGCTGGGCCGAGCGCAACACGACCGATCCCGACAGCCGGATGCTGGTCGGCGGCTCGGGCTGGGTCCAGGGCTACAACGCCCAGGCCGCGGTCGCCGAGGACGGGCTCATCCTGGCCGCCGAGCTGACCCAGGCGCCGGGCGATGCCGGCCAGCTCGTGCCGATGGTCGAGGCGACCAAGGCCAACCTGCACGCGGCCGGTATGGCGGGCCGGATCGGTGCCGTCCTCGCCGATACCGGGTACTGGAGCCAGGCGAACTTCACCGCGGTCGAGACGATCGGCAAGACGCGGCTGCTCATCCCACCGCGACGAGGCCCCCGGCCGGGCTCCGCGCACCCACCCAAGCCCGGTGCCGAGCGGATGCGGCGACGGCTCGCCCGAGCCCCCGACCGGGCCCGCTACAACCGGCGCAGCGTGATCGTCGAGCCGGTCTTCGGGCAGATCAAGGAGATCCGCGGGATCCGCCGCTTCCGCCGTCGCGGCATGGCCGCGTGCGCCAGCGAGTGGCGCCTGATCTGCGCCACCCACAACCTGCTCAAGCTCTGGCGCCACGGGCGAGCTCTCCGGCCACCCGATCCCCGACCGCCCAGGATCACCCGGTCGGATCGGGCGGTCCGGGGCCACGAGGACCGGGGAGCCTGCTGAGCAAGCCCACCCCAACCCCACCCGAGCGCGCCGTCTTTGTGCGACAGCCTCCGGTGGGGCCACTTGACGTGATCATTCCCACCGCGGCGCTCGCAGAGCTCACCGGCCTCTCGCCCGCCTATTGCAGACGCGTGC
>DAOLDO010001231.1:0-1865 GCA_035327325.1 Chloroflexaceae bacterium
CCGCGGCGAACCCCTCCCAGCCCGACCCCGCCACTCAGGCGGTGATTCGGGCCGGGGCGCCCTACACCGAGACGGCTCGCCTCGCCGACGAGGTGGTCGGCGCCGTGCTCTACGCGCCCGACGGCGAGACCATCGCCGTCGGCCTCGGCGGCACGGTCGAGCTGCGCGACGCCGCCACCCTCGAGGCTCGCGCCCGCCTCGAGGGCCACGCAAACGAGATCAGCGCCCTCGCCTTCACGCCAGACGGCGCCACCCTCGCCTCCGGCGCCCAGAACGACAATGCAATCCGCCTGTGGGACGTGGCCGCCGGTCGCGAGCTGCGCCGCCTCGAGGGCCACACCGGCTGGGTGCGCAGCCTCGCCGTCTCGCCCGACGGCGCCACCCTGGCCTCGGGCAGCACTGATACGACCATCATCCTCTGGGACCTCGCCACAGGGCGCCGGCTGCGCGCCCTCGAGGGCCACAGCGGCTTCCTCGGCAACATCGCCTTCAGCCCCGACGGCGCCACCCTCGCCTCGGCCTCGCGCGACGGCACGGCCCGCCTGTGGGACGTGGCGACGGGCGCCCCGCGCGCCGAGTTCAGCTTCACCGCGCCCCTCAGCCCCCAGACCGGCGCGCCCTTCTGGCTCACCGGCGTGAGCTACAGCCCCGACGGCGAGCGCATCGCCGTCGGTTCGGTCAGCGGCAGCGTCTACCTCCTCGACCCGGCCAGCGGTCGCCTCGACCGCGAGCTCCAGGGCCATCGGGGCTGGGTGGTGATCAGGGGCGTGAGCTTCAGCCCCGACGGCGGCCTGCTCGCCAGCGCCAGCCTCGACGGCAGCGTGCGCCTCTGGAACCCGCGCTCAGGCTCCGACCGCGGCGTGCTCGAGCAGAGCGGCCTGCAGCTCCTCGGCATGAGCTGGCACCCCGACGGGACGAGCCTGGCCACCAGCAGCGACACCGCGGGCAGCGTCACGGTCTGGGACGCCGCCCGCCGCGAGATTACCCAGCGCGCCATCCTGGCCCAGGGCGCCGTCACGGCCCTGGCCTACGCCGACGGCGGCGCGGCCCTCGCCGCGGGCGGGATCAACGGCTCGGTCAAGATCCACGTGCTCGAGGACGGCCGCGAGATTCCGCTCAGCGGCGGGGCGCCCACCAGCCAGTACCTGGCCTTCCTCAGCGACACGCGCCTGGCCGCGGTCAGCGACGGCGGCGCGGTGATGGTCCTGACCGTGGCCGGTCAGGGCGGCGAGCAGAGCCGCCAGCTCGAGGGCCTCGCCGGCCTGGCCCTGACCCTCGACGTGAGCCGCGACGGCCGCCTGCTCGCCGCCGGCAACGAGCGCGGCGACGTCGCGATCTGGGACGCACGCAGCCTCGAGGTTCAGCTCACTCTGCGCGGCCTGGGCGGCCCCGTCTACGCCCTGGCCTTCAACCGTGACGGATCGCAGCTCGCCGGCGTCACCAACCAGCCCGCCGAGCGGCCCAAGGTGGTGGTCTGGGACGTGGCCAGTGGCGACCCGCGCACCACCTTCAGCGGCCACGAGGCGCCGATCACCGCGCTCGAGATGCCCGCCGGCGACGACCTTGTCGCCAGCGCGAGCAGCGACGGCAGCCTGCGGGTCTGGGAGGCCGGCAGCGGCGAAGAAGTGCGCAGCCAGGGCGCGCCTGTCGAGCAGGGCTGGTACAGCAGCCTGGCCTTCTCGCCCGACGGCACCATGATGGTCACCGGCTCACTCGGCGGCCAGGTCGAGTTCTGGAGCGCCGCCGACGGTGTCCGCCTCAACGGGGTGGACCTCAGCGCCTACGGCAGCGTGCTCGGGCTGGCCTTCCGGCCCGACGGCGGCCAGCTCGCCGTGGCCACTCGCGACGGGGGCGTGGTGCTGCTC
>DAOLDO010001232.1:0-1864 GCA_035327325.1 Chloroflexaceae bacterium
GGGGGGGGGGCGGGGGGGGGCGAGGGCCCCGTCGGCGGCGTGGGGGGGCGCCCCGCCCCTGCCGTAGTAGCCCATGGCTTCGAGGGCGAGGGCCGCGGCGATGCCGTGGGGATCGCTCAGCTCAAGCACCTGCACGTCGCTCAGGCCCAGGTGGGCGCGGCCCAGGGCGACGTGGGCGCTGGCCCGCGCCGCGGCGAGGTCGAGCGGGTCGTTGCGCGCGGCCAGGCCGGGCGTGTCGGTGGCCAGGGCGGCGCCGGCGAGGCGCAGGCGGGGCCCGGGCAGCTCGCGGGCGATCGGCTCGGCGGCCAGGATGACGCAGGCGGCGCCGTCGGCCGGGCTGCTGCAGTCGAGCAAGTTCAGCGGCGAGGCGATCTGGCCGGCCTTGCGGTACTTGTCGGCGCTGATCGGGAAGCGGTACAGGGCATGGGGGTTCTTCAGGGCGTTGGCGTGGGCGTTGACCGGGAAGGGCGCGAAGGCCTCGGCGGCGTAGCCGTGCTCGTGCATGTAGCGCCGCATCAGCAGGGCCCACTGGGCGGTGAGGGTCAGCCCGTGGATCGCCTCGGCCTCGGCGTCGCCGTGGAGGGCCAGGGCCGCCTCCTGCTCGCCCTCCAGGCGGTCCGTCACCTTCTCGGCGCCGAGCACCACCGCCACCTGGCACTGGCCCGCGGCGATGGCGTTGGCCGCCTGCTGGAGGGCCACCCCGCCACTGGCGCCGGCCGCCTCAACCCGCAGGGCCGGCACGCCCGGCAGGCCCACGGCCGCCGCCAGGTAGGCGCCCAGCTGGCCCTGGCCCGCCAGGGTCTCGCCCATGGCGTTGGCGACGAACAGGGCCCCGACGCGCTCGGCCGGCAGGCCGGGCGCCGCCGCGAAGGCCGCCCGCACCGCCTCAGCCGCCAGGTCGGCCAGGCCGCGGCCGTAGTGCTCGCCAACGGGCGTCGCCCCGGTCCCGACGATGTAGATGTTGGTCATTGCATATCGCTTTCAACGAAGTGCGCTCACACAAGCGTCGTATCGAGAAACCACGAAGCTCACGAAGTTCACGAAGGTCCGAGAGAAGCTCTGCCGCGATGAGCTCGCTCGAACCTCTCGTACGCCTCCGCGGAGCTACAGGGGCACAGCCGCACACAATCCCTTCGCGACCTTCGTGTTCTTCGTGGTAAAAGAACCATCAGCCTCGTTGGCGCAACTATCCCATGAGCAGCTTGCCGACCCACTTGGCGTAGACGGCGTAGTCCACGAAGACCTGGCGGCGCAGGTAGGCGTCGGTGAGCGGGGCGCGGGCCCGTCGCTCGAGGATGCGCTCGGTGACGGTGAGGGCGTAGGCGTCGGAGCCGGCGCCGCTGCCGTAGGTGGTCAGGAAGATCGTCTCGCCGGGCCGGGCCACGTCGAGGGTGGCGCAGAGGCCGGCCATGGCCGCGCCCGAGTAGGTGTTGCCGATCTGCGGGCTGAGCAGGCCGGGGGCGATCTGGGCGTCACCGAAGCCGAGGCGCTTCGCGACGGCCTGGGGGAACTTGGCGTTGGGCTGGTGGAATACCGCGTAGGTGAAGTCCCCCGGGCCCCTGCCCAGCTCCTCCAGGAGCCGGCGCGCCGCCGCCTGGATCTGGTGGAAGTAGGCCGGCTCGCCGGTGAAGCGGTTGCCGTGGACCGGGTAGGGCCGGTCGGCGCGGCGGAAAAAGTCGGGCGTGTCGGTGACATAGCTGACCGTGGCGTCGAGCGTGGCCAGGGCCTCCTCGGCGGGGCCGACCACCAGGGCCCCAGCGCCGGCCGAGGCGGCGTACTCGAGGGCGTCGCCCGGGCGGCTCTCGGCGGGGTCGGCGCCGACGGCCATGGCGTAGTCGGCCATGCCGCTGCCCACCAGCCCCAT
>DAOLDO010001233.1:0-1863 GCA_035327325.1 Chloroflexaceae bacterium
GCGTAGTGGGCGAAGTCCTCGATCAGGTAGCGGCCGAGTGAGGCGGTCTGGTCCTTGAGCGTCAGGCCGTCGAGCAGGATGTAGCCGGCGTCGACCGTGTCGAAGCTCCAGGTGCCTTCGTCGTCCAGGCTCCCGTCGAGGCCGTTGCCAAGCGCCTTAAAGAAGGCGCGGTAGCGGTTGTAGGAGGCGGCAGCGTCGCGCGGGCGCAGGCCGTCAATCTCGTCGACCTCGGGCCGGCCGGTGTAGCGTTGGCGCAGCCGGGCGAGCACCATGCCCTCCAGCAGCTCCTGGCTGGAGCGGGGCGGGCCGCCCGGCGCCTCCAGCGTCAGGTTCAGCAGCATCTTGGTCAAATCTTTGTAATACGGTTCCGTGTAATCCAGCACCGCGAGCAGACGGTTGAGCAGCGCCACACTGTCGCCCTGCCAGCCACGCAGCGGCTGCTGGGGGAACACGCCGATGCGCTCAGCGCCGGCCCCGCGCATCGTGGCGACGAAGCGGTCTTGCAATGCATGCTCGCCCTTACAGTCGATGAAGAACACCTTCCAGCCGTAGGTCTGTCGCGCCCCGGCAGCGAGCCGCAGCACGGTCTCGCTCTTACCCATGCCCGACGAGCCGATCACCGCGCCGTGGCGGCCCATGCTGTCGGCGGGGTAGACGAACAGGTTGTTCTTCAGCCAGGGCAGGTCGCCCACGTCGAGCGGCACGCCAAGCACCATCGCCCCGCCCGCGCTCGCCGGGGTTTTCGCCACGGTCGCCCGCGCCCGGCGCTCGCGCTCGGCGCTGGCCCGCTCCTCTCTGGCAAAGCGCTCCTCCTCCAGCTCGGCCGCCGAGCGCACCCGGCTATTTAGCAGGTTCAGCGCGGCCAGCGGGGCGACCGGCAGGCTCCACTGCCACCAGGTCCAGATCGGCGGCCAGCACTCCTGGGCCAGCCGCCAGTAGTCAGGCGTCGCCCGCTGGGCTTGCCGGGTCTGGATGGCCTGGTACGCCTTGCTGCCGAGCGCCCACCCATCGAGCGCCAGCTGCTGGTAGTCGCGCCAGAACCAGCCCGCCCCGGCGAGCGCGAGCAGGCCGACGACGGCGCACGCGGCCATCCGGGGCTTGCTCCGCCCCACCGCCCCTGCCAGGACGCCGGCGCCGACGAGCGTGAGTGGGCCGAGCAGCAGCAGGAGCATGCCGACGGTGATCAGCTGCTGCTGCTTGGCGTACTCCGTCTGCATCGACAGCGGCGTGCGCCCGGGGCGCCCGGCGGGCGCGCCGCTCATACGGCCCCCTCGCCCGGCGACGGGCTCCAGAGCACGTCCTCGCGTAATGCAACGCCGGGCGGTGTGGCGCCACGGCCGGCCGGCTGAGCGGCCGGGCTGTCCATGCGCTGCCAGCGCCGGCGGATGCGCAGCGGGTGGACGCGCTCCTCGACGAGGAAGCGGTAGGTGTCGCTCGCCCCGCCGTGGACGGCGGCGATCGTGCGGGCGATGGCCAATGTCCGGGTCTCGGAGGGCGCGACCACCAGAACGACGAAGCGCCGCACCCCGTAGCGGGTCTGGAGGCGCGGGTCGCGGCTGTAGGCGTCGTAGGCCAGGGCCTTCTTGCGCCACTGCTCGGCGCGGCTGGTGCCGCGGTCGATCTCGAGGAAGTAGCGCGTGCCCTCCAGGGTGAAGGTGCCATCAGGGATGATCGGCAGCGGGTGGCCCACGCTGGCCACGCTGACCGAGTCGTAGTCGGTGCAGAGCACGTGGTCGGCGATCCAGCCCTCCAACACGTGGCCACGGTAGGCGAGCTCGGCGCGCAGGGCGGCGTAGAAGGCGCCGATGCCCAGGCTGTGCTCGAGGGTGGTGGCCGCGCGGGTGGCCCGCTCGTCGTACCACA
>DAOLDO010001234.1:0-1862 GCA_035327325.1 Chloroflexaceae bacterium
GGCGCACGCGCGCGGTGGACGGGCGGCCGGGCAACGCCTCGCAGCCGGCCGGGTGGCGCCCGCCTGTCCCTCCTCGCCAGCCCCGCCGGCGCCCAGGCCGCCGCGCTGCTGCCCTGGGTTGACGAGGTGCTGCCCTTCAGGGCCGTCTGGCAGGACCTCGGGCGGCTCCCCTTCGACCCGGCGCGCGAGCTCGAGCTCGTGCGGGCCCTCGCCGAGCGCCAGTTCGACGCGGCCCTGGTCTTCACCTCGTTCAGCCAGACCCCCCACACGCCGGCCTACGCCTGCTACCTGGCCGGCATCCCCCTGCGGGCCGGCGAGTCGAAGGAGTTCGGCGGCGCCGTGCTCACCACGGCCGTGCCGCCCGCCCCAGACGAGCTGCACCAGGTCGAGCGCAACCTGTGCCTGGTCGAGGCCGTGGGCTACAACGTCTGGGGCCGCGCCCTCTGCGTGGCCGTGCCGTGGGAGGCCCGCGCCTCGGCCGCCGATCTGCTCGCCAGCGTCGAGATTGATCCCGGCCAGCCCTTCGTGGTCGTCCACCCGGGGGCCAGCGCCCAGGCGCGGCGCTACGACCCGGTGGCCATGGGCGCTGTGGCCCGCCTGCTCGACGAGCAGGGGCTCCAGGTGCTGGTGACCGGCGTCGAGCGCGAGCTGCCCCTGATTGACCCCGTGCTGACGGCGGCGCCGGCGGCCCGGTCCATGGTCGGCGGGGTCTCGCTGGCCGAGTACGCCGCGGTGCTCGAGCGGGCCGAGCTGGTGATCTGCGGCAACACCCTCCCCCTGCACCTGGCCGACGCCCTCGGCACGCCCGTGCTCGGCCTGTACTCCGGCACCGACTACGAGTCCCAGTGGCGCCCCCGGAACGTGCCCCACACGCTGCTGCGGCGGGCCACGCCCTGCCACCCCTGCTACCTGTTCGAGTGCCCGATCGGCCAGCCGTGCCTCGACATCGCGCCCGACGAGGTGCTCGAGGCCGCCCTCGACCTGATGGCCGAGCCGGCCGGCCTGCGCAGCCTGGAGCGAGGCAAGCGCTATGTTGCCTGAGACCCCGGGCGCCGCCGTGCCGGGCGAGGTGCGCGCCATCGCCGTTGTGCGCGCCCTCTTCCTCGGCGACCTGCTGCTGAGCGTGCCCGCCTGGCGCGCCCTGCGGCGGCGCTTCCCCCGCGCCGAGATCACGCTGATCGGCCTGCCCTGGGCCGATGCCTTCGTGGCCCGCATGGGCCACCTGGTGGACCGGCTGCTCCTCTTCCCCGGCTACCCCGGCATCCAGGAGGTGCCTTACGACCCAGAGCGGACGGCGGCCTTCCTCGCCGAGCAGCGGGCCTACGGCTACGACCTGGCCCTCCAGATGCACGGCGACGGCACGGCCACCAACGGCTTCACGGCCGCCCTCGGGGCCAGGGGCAGCCTCGGCTACGCCCGCCCGGGCGACCAACGCCTGGCCGTCTGCCTGCCCTACGAGGACGGCCAGCACGAGGCGCGGCGCTGGCTGCGCCTGGCCGGCGCCGTCGGCGCGCCCGTGGGCGACGCCAGGCCCGAGTTCCGCGCCACCGCGGCCGACCGAGCCGAGGCCGCCGCCCTGCTGGGCTCGGCGCCCGGCGGCCCCCGCGTGGCCATGCACCTCGGCGCGAAGGACCCGCAGCGGCGCTGGCCGCCCCGGCAGTTCGCCGCCCTGGGCCAGGCCCTGCGCAAGCGCTGCGGCGCCCGCCTCATGCTCACCGGCACCGCCGGCGAGCGCGGGCTGGCCGCCGAGGCGGCCGCGGCCATGGCCGAACCGCCCCTCGACCTGACGGGCCGCACCGGGCTCGGCGCCTTCGCCGCCCTGCTCGCCCGCAGCGACCTGCTGGTCACCAACGACACCGGGG
>DAOLDO010001235.1:0-1862 GCA_035327325.1 Chloroflexaceae bacterium
GGAGGGGGTGATCGGCGGGCTGCAACGCCTGGAGTACCGCGGCTACGCCTCGGCGGGCATCGCCGTCTACGACCCCGAGGCGGGGCTCCAGCTCCGCCGCAGCGTCGGCAAGCTGGGCAGCCTGGTCGCCAGGGTCGCCCGCGAGCCGGCCCAGGGCCACCTGGGCATCGGCCACACCCGCTGGGCCACCCACGGCGGCGTCACCGAGGAGAACGCCCACCCCCACCGCGATGCCAGCGGCGCGATCGTGGTCATCCAGAACGGCATCGTCGAGAACTACCTCGAGCTGAAGGCCCGCCTCGCCGCCGAGGGCTACAGCTTCCAGTCCCAGACCGACACCGAGGTGATCGCCCACCTCGTCGGCCACTACTACCGCCTCGAGGGCGGCCTCGAGCCCGCCATGCGCCGCGCCCTGGCCGAGCTGCGCGGCGGCAACGCCGTGGTCGCCATCTGCGCCCACGAGCCTGGCCACCTGGTGGCCGCCCGCCTCGGCAACGCCGGCGGCGTCGTGCTCGGCCTGGGCCAGGGCGAGACCTTCGTCGCCTCCGACGTGCCCGCCATCCTCGACCACACCCGCGACCTGGTCTTTCTCGAGGACCGCGAGCTCGCCGTCGTCAGCGCCGCGGGCGCTCGCATCAGCACCCTCGCCGGCGAGCCGGTCAGCCGCGCGCCCGTCAGCATCCCCTGGGACCCCGTGGCCGCCGCCAAGGGCGACTACAAGCACTTCATGCAGAAGGAGATCCACGAGCAGCCCCGCGCCCTGATGGACGTGCTGCGCGGCCGCATTGACCAGGACGGCGGCCAGGTCCACCTCGAGGACCTGCGCCTCGACGACGCGGCCCTGCGCCGGGTCGAGCGCATCTATGCCGTGGCCTGCGGCACCGCGTGGCACGCCGCCCTGCTGGCCAAGTTCATGGTCGAGGGCCTGGCCCGGGTGCGGGTCGAGGTGGACTACGCCAGCGAGTTCCGCTACCGCCAGCCCGTCCTCGGCGCTGACGCCCTGCTGCTGGCGATCACCCAGAGCGGCGAGACGGTGGACACCCTGGCCGCGATGGAGGAGGCCAGGGCCCAGGGCGTGCCGAGCGTGGCCATCGTCAACGCCATCGGCAGCCAGGCGGCCCGCGTGGCCGACGCCGGGCCGGTCTACCTGCACGCCGGGCCGGAGATCGGGGTCGCCTCGACCAAAGCCTTCACCTCGATGCTCGTCGCCTCGTACCTCCTGGCCCTGCGCCTCGGGCAGGCCCGGGGCACGCTCGCGCCGGCCCAGGTGCGCGAGCACCTCCAGGCTCTGGTCGAGCTGCCGGGCAAGGCGGCCCTGGTGATCGAGCGGGCGACGCCCCTCTGCGAGGAGCTGGCCGAGCGCTACCACCGGGCCAGCGACGCCCTCTTCCTCGGGCGCCAGTTCAACTACCCGATCGCCCTTGAGGGCGCCCTCAAGCTGAAGGAGATCAGCTACATCCACGCCGAGGGCTACCCCGCCGGCGAGATGAAGCACGGCCCGATCGCCCTGATTGACGAGGCCATGCCCGTGGTCTGCATCGCGCCCCGTGACGGCATCTACGAGAAGATGCTCAGCAACATCGAGCAGGTGCGCGCCCGCCACGGCCAGGTGATCGCCGTCGGCACCGAGGGCGACGAGCTGCTGGCCGCCAAGGCCGACCACGTGATCGTCGTCCCCGCCACCCTGCCCCTGCTCCAGCCGGTGCTCACGGCCATCCCGCTGCAGATCTTCGCCTACGCCATGGCCCTGCGCCGCGGCTGCGACGTAGACCAGCCCCGCAACCTCGCCAAGAGCGTCACCGTCGAGTAGGAGGCCCGCGATGCGTCAGTTCAGCCTCGACCTCGAGGCCGCGCCGCGCCCC
>DAOLDO010001236.1:0-1857 GCA_035327325.1 Chloroflexaceae bacterium
CTCGTCGCGCAGGCGGGCGCCGACCGGCTCGATCAGGTCGATCACCCGGGCGGCCTCCGCGCCGGTGAAGCAGCGCAGCGGGATGTCGCTGGCCGCGCCCAGGCGCGAGCAAAAGCCCAGCTCGGGGTCGTGTAGCGGCGCCCGAGGGACCGACGACGAAGGACCAACGACCAACGCCGAGCCAGTGGCCTGCGCGGGCGTGCCAGGAGCGGCACCTACCGCCGTCGTCGCGCCCTGGTCTTTGGTCGTTGGTCGTTGGTCTTCCTCCCACAGGGGCTGGCGCTCCCAGTTGGTGTCAATCCACTCGGGCGTCTCGTGGACCTTGATTGCCGCCTTGATCGTGCTCGGGCGCTTGCCGTCGAAGCGCTGCTTGGTCAGGCCGACGGGGACGACGGCGATCGACTGGACGACCGGGTAGAGGGCCGCCAGGTCCTCGATGCTCTCGCGCAGGACCTCGCCGTCGTTGGCGCCGGGACAGGCGACGATCTGGGTATGGACCTCGACGCCCATAGCGCCAAGGCGGCGGATCTGCTCGCGCACGTCGGGGACGTCCTTCTTGCCGAGCATCACGGCGCGCCAGAACGGGTCGGTGGCGTGGACGCTGATGTGCATAGGCGAGAGGCGCTGACGCTCGATGCGCTGCCAGTCGTCCTCGCTCAGGTTGGTGAAGGTGACGAAGTTGTTGTAGAGGAACGACAGCCTGTAGTCGTCGTCCTTCAGGTAGAGGGTCTTGCGGAAGCCCTTCGGCATCTGGGTGAGGAAGCAGAATGGGCACTTATTGTTGCAGGTGCGCAGCCGGTCGAAGAGGGGCTCGCTGAACTCGAGGCCCAGGTCCTCGTCGGGGTCCTTCTCGACGCTGTAGAGCGCCTCCTCGCCGGCGGCTCTGCGCACGCGCAGGGCGACGCGCTCCTCGGCGATGGCGAAGCGGTAGTCAATCACGTCGCGGAGGGGCTGCTCGCCCACGGCCACGAGGGTGTCGCCGGGGCGCAGGCCGAGGCCCGCGGCGATGCTGCCGGGGGCCACTGCGGCGATCAGGCCGCCCTCGCCGGTGATCTGCTTGATATCGGGCTGGTATTCCACAACAGCGCTCCCGCGCCGGCCCGGCCGGTCCGCGGCTGATCCTTGTGTACGATGACACACAATTATACCACAGGGCCCCGCAGGCGCCCGCCAGGAGCGCGGCGGCCGCGCAAAAGGGCTGTAGACAAAACGCCCGCGGCGGTCTAAAATGGCGCCACACTTCTCCCCCTCCCCGCCAACCGGCAGTCTAGTCCGCCCTGCGGCGGTAGACGAGCGCCCGTGGCCGCTCTTGCCACCCCGACCCTACGCGCAGCGCAGCGCCTCGCCCTGGCCACCGGCCTGGCCGCCCTGCCCTTCGAGCTCGAGGCGGGCCTGCCCCTCGGGCCGCTGACGCTGACCAACGTCGAGCTGCTGCTGCTCGGCGCCCTGGGCCTGTGGGCCCTGGTGCTCGTCCGCGAGCGCCAGGCCCCCGACCTGCCGGCGTGGCTGCTGATCGGCGCCGCGGCCCTCCTGGGCGCACTCCTGCTGAGCGCGGTCCTGGCCGAGGCCGGGCGCGCCGGGGCCCTGAAGTTCGCCCTGCGCCAGGCCCAGGGGGCGCTGCTCGCCCTCTGCCTGGCCGACACGCTGCGGCGGGGCGCGGGGGCGGGGGTGGATGCGGGCGCCCTTCTGGCCGGCGCCGGCGCGAGCGCGGCCCCCGGCCCGGGCGAGATGAGCAGTCGCTCGGGCGCCAACTCACGCGACTCGGCAGGTGACAGCACGTCGTTTCGGACCACGATCGGGTCGGCCCCCAGCTCGCCCAGGTACTGGACGAGGTTGTAGACGAACGAGTCGTAGTTG
>DAOLDO010001237.1:0-1857 GCA_035327325.1 Chloroflexaceae bacterium
CGTGCGCCAGCGCCCCGCGCCGGCGGGCGTGGGGCGGCGGTGGGCCGGTAGGGCGACCGCCGGCGCCGAAAGGAGGTGTGTGATGGCGACGACGAGGCTCCGCGGGATCTTCGACGACCTGGGCGCCGCCACCGAGGCGGCGAGCTCGCTGCGGGCGCGCGGGCTGAGCGATGTGATGGTTCGCTACGAGGGGCGGGAGGGGCCGTCCGCGCGGAGCGCCCCGGCCGGGGGCACCCGCAAGATCCTCGCCTTCGGCGTGCTCGTGGGCGCGGGCCTCGGCCTGGTCCTCGGGCTCGCCTGGGGTCTCCCCTCGCTGGCCATGCCCTCGGTGCGCGAAGATACGGGGAGCATCGTGCTGACCATCATGCTCTGGGCCCTGGGGCCGGCTCTGCTCGGCGGGATCGCGGGCGGCGTCTGGGGGGCCCTCGCCAGCTCGGCCTTCCGCAACAAGGCCGGCGCGCCCGCGGCGGGGGCGGCCCCGGGCGCGGCGGCCGGACCAACCAGGGTCATCGTGACCGTCCCCGTCGGCGACGAGGCCGCCGCCGAGGAGGCCCGCCGGCTGTTGTACGAGCTGAGGGCCAGCGCCGTCGAGGCCCAGCCTGATGAGGCGCGGGCCTGACGTCGCGGCCGCTGGCCGGCGCGTAGAGGAGCGGTATGGGACGTCAGCTACGGCGGCGGGCGGTCTTCTGGGTGCTGGTGGTGCTGCTGCTGGTGCTGGCGCCCCTCTTCGCGCTGCTGGCCGGGGCGCGGCCCGAGGGGCGCCCCTTCTGGGTCGAGCTGTCGGTGGCCCTGGGCTTCGCCGGCCTGGCGCTGATGGGGCTGCAGTTCCTGCTGACGGCGCGGATCCGCTACCTCACCACGCCCTTCGGCATTGATATCGTCTACCACTTCCACCGCCAGATCTCGGTCATCGCCACCCTGCTCGTCCTCGCCCACCCGATCATCCTGTTCGTGGGCGACCCGAGCAACCTCGCGCGGCTGAACCTGATCGAGGCGGGCTGGCAGGCCCGCACCGGCGTGCTCTCGGTGGTGGCCCTGCTGGCCCTGGTCGTCAGCTCGCTCTGGCGCCAGCCCCTCGGGCTCGCCTACGAGCCCTGGCGGGCCGCCCACGGAACCCTGGCGGTGCTCGCCGTGGCCCTGGCCATGGCCCACGTGGCCATCGTCGGCTACCACGTGGCCACCCCGTGGAAGCGCGCCCTCTGGATCGCCCTCCCCATGCTCTGGATCGCGCTCCTGGCCTACGTGCGCCTGATCAAGCCCTGGCTGATGCTGCGCCGCCCCTACGAGGTGCGCGAGGTGCGCGAGGAGCGGGGCGGGGCCTACACCCTGGTGCTCCAGCCGGTCGGCCACCCCGGCTTCCAGTTCATGCCGGGGCAGTTCGCCTGGCTCACCCTCCGGGGCTCGCCCTACACGATCAGGGAGCACCCCTTCTCCTTCTCCTCCAGCGCGGCCGCCGGTGGGCAGGTCGCCTTCACGATCAAGGAGCTGGGCGACTTCACCGCGACGATCAAGGAGGCCCGGCCCGGCCAGCGGGCCTACCTCGACGGCCCGTTCGGCGTCTTCAGCGTGGACCGCAACCTCGCCCCAGGCTACGTCTTCGTCGCGGGGGGCGTCGGCATCACGCCGATCATGAGCATGCTGCGCACCCTCGCCGACCGCCGCGACCCGCGCCCGCTGCTGCTGCTCTACGCCAACAAGACCTGGGACGAGGCGACCTTCCGCGAGGAGCTCGACAGCCTGGTCGAGCGGCTCGCCCTGAAGGTCGTCCACGTGATCGAGGAGCCGGACGACGGCTGGCAGGGCGAGCGCGGCTTCGTGGACGCGGAGATCCTGGGCCGCTACGTGCCCGAGGAGCGG
>DAOLDO010001238.1:0-1853 GCA_035327325.1 Chloroflexaceae bacterium
CAGCGACACGAGAGGCGCGCCCGGCCCTGCCGCTCATCGCGGTGCGGGTCGAGCAGGGACTCCCGCGTCTCGCCCTGAGCGAAGTAGCCGGGGTGAAACGGCACGCCGCAGGCGTGGACGTAGGTGTTGACCTGGTGCCAGGCCCAGTCGATCATCGGGCGCAGCCAGAGCAACCGCCAGCCGGCGGGGTGCTCAGCATTGCCTGATTGCAGCGTGAGCGCATCGCGCCACTCCCAAGATGTCAGTCGGCGCTCGCGGCTGGGTGATTCTCGCCAGCGCTCGCCGGTGATCAGGAGTGGCCGATCGCCGAGCAGCTTCCGATTCCGCCGCGCCCAGGCGTCGAAGAGCGCTATCTTGAAGTAATGGGTACACCAGCGGATGCGCGCGGTTGGCGGCTGGCCGTTTCGGGCCTGGAGCGCGAAGTCGAGCAGGGTGCGGATGCCGTCGGGATACTGCGCGGCAGTGGCCGGGCCGTTAGCGTCTACGTCGTGGATCGCGGCAAGGGTGACGCCGTGCTGTCCGGTCGGGGTGGGTTTGCCGGTGCGCTGATAGACGGCCTGCACCGTCACCCGCTGGCCGCCGACGCGATTAGCCAGAGCGTCGAGCGCCGCCGGCGTCTGCTCCCAGTCCATCTCATCGAGCAGGGCATGCCAGATGATGATCGGCACATCGGGCCAGCGCCAGCGTGCCCAGAGCACTGCGGCGTGGCTGTCGTTGCCGCCGCTGCTGCTGCCGATGATTACGCTGGGCGGCTCGCCAAGCGGCGGTGGGCCAAGCGCGGGGTGCTGCGGCAGCTCACGCAGTGGTGGCGGAGGAAGGTTGGGCATAGCGTATTGCTCCTTGAGCGCGCCAGTGAACCCTGGCAGCACCCGATGATGCGGAAAGAAAGAGAACCCAAACCGAAGGTCAACGGTTTGGGTTCTCTTTCTTTCCCGATGTTGATGGTTGGTGAGCTAGCCGTGCTGTGCCCAGAGGGCGAGCAGGCCCTCGGCGAAGGACTCATTGCGGATCGCCGTCACCTCCGCCCAGGTCAGGATGAAGCGTTGCAGTGCAGCCTCGACGATGCGATCCCGTGGCCGGCGTGGGCGCAGCAGCACCCACAGGTGAGTGGTCTCCTGGTCAACACTGATGCTCAGCTGGTAGGTGTGCACCGATTCGGTGGGCTCGCCATAACAGCGCCAGGTCGCCAGCAGGCTCTGATCGGGGTGCGCGAGCAGCAGTGCCTGGGCGGCGCTGAGCACCGCAGGCAGCTCGGCAGCCTCGCTGAGGGTCAGCAACAACGATAGGCGGCGCGGCGCGTCGGTCGAGATGACCAACCGCCGGCTGAGCCAGTCGACGTTGAGGGCACCGGCCTGGTGGAGCGCAGCGCGCAGGGTAGTGCCGCTGCGGGTATCCTGCTGGCATGCCAGCGGGCCAAGGCTGCCGCCGATGCCGTGACCGACCCGCCAGCTGGCGCGGAGGCCGGCCCGGCTGAAATCGACGATCGCGGCATTCACCGCGTCGTCTTCGTCGGCGTCGTAGAGCGCGGCCTCCAGCGTTGCCTCGCCCCAGCCGCGGCTGTGCGCCAGGTTGCAGATGGCGTCGTAGGCGGCGCGGGCCTGGAAGGGCTCGCGGGTCGCCGCGAGATCGGCGGCCAGGTGGTGGCGCTCGCGCAGGGTCTCAATCTGCGCCAGGCTCTGCGACAGCGGCATGCCGTCGAAGCTGGTGCCCACATCCCACCGCTGCGCCAGTTCGCGCGCCCGGTGTTCGGTGACGGCCTCCTCGTTCCAATCCTCGTCGATCGTGGCCGGGCGCGGCGACTGCCGCTCAGCGTGGGCCAGCTCGTGCAGCAGGCGGCGCAGTGTCTCGGCGGG
>DAOLDO010001239.1:0-1852 GCA_035327325.1 Chloroflexaceae bacterium
CGAGGGGATCTCCACATGCGACGGCCAGATCGAGCTGACCTGGAGCGTCCAGAACAACAGCGACCGCCCCGTCGAGTTCCCCCTCAGCGGGGCCAATATCCGCGTCAGCGACGGCCTCGGCAACGAGTACCCCATTGACGACGGCGCCTCCGACCCCGAGGCCGTGACCGTCGCCCCCGGCGCCCAGGAGCGCGGCACCGCCGTCGCCAGCCGCCCCCTCAGCAGCAGCGCCACTTCGCTCCTCGTCCGCATCAAGGACAAGCCCTTCGGCGAGGCCAGCTTCGTCGTCGCCCTCGCGCCCTGAGGGCGTCGCTCACTGAGCGCCCACGCGCCGCCTGAACTCCTCCGACACCGGCACCGTGACCCCCTGCCTGTAGTCGTAGCAGACCAGCACCGTCTTGGCCGAGGCGATCACCCGCTCGTCGCCCTCGCGCACGATCAGGTAGTCCATCACGAAGCTCTTGGTGCCGAGCGAGCTCACCCGCACCCCCACCGCCAGCCGCTCGCCGAAGTAGGCCGGGGCCCTGTAGCTGATCGTCAGCTCGGCCAGGATCAGGCCCATCTCGGTCAGGGGCACCTGCATCAGGTCGAGGTAGTAGTGGATGCGCGCCGACTCGAGCCAGCCCGCGTAGACCACGTTGTTCACGTGGCCCAGGGCGTCCAGGTCGCGGAAGTGGACCTCCTCCCAGTGGACGTAGGGGTAGTCGGCCAGGGGGGCGGGGACGCTGCTCATGGGCACTGCTCCCGTCAATCTACAACGTGCACAACATCCTCTGGTATAATGGCGGGCGTTCCGCCGCCACCGCGAACCGATCCGTCCAGAGGGTATCGCCCGGTCTACACTGCGGCAGAGGGAAACACGATGGCTAAGGGCACGATCTTTATCATGGACGATGACCTGGCGCTGCAGACCGTCCTCGAGTACGCCCTGCGCAACGCCGGCTACGAGGTCATCCTGGCCCCCGACGGCCAGGAGGGCCTGCGCATGCTCGAGACGATCACGCCCAACCTCGTGATCAGCGATATTATGATGCCGAACATGGACGGCGTCGAGGTCTTCCAGCACCTCAAGGAGCGGCTGCAGGACGACGGGATCCCGATCATCATCATGACGGCCCTCAACCGCAAGCCCTGGTTCGCCGACCTCGAGGCCGAGGGCGCGGTGATTATGCAGAAGCCGTTCGAGGTCGATCGCCTGATCGACATGATCAACCTGACCCTGACCTGACCCGCTCAGCGCCGGAAGCGCGGCCTGAGCCTGTTATAGGTCTCGTCGAGCTCCTCGGGGATCAGCTTGGTCTGCCCCACGATCGGCATGAAGTTGGTGTCGCCGCTCCAGCGCGGCACGATGTGCATGTGCAGGTGCTCGGCGATGCCCGCGCCCGCGATGCGGCCCAGGTTCATCCCCGTGTTGAAGCCGTGGGGCTGGTACTCGGCCCCGATCAGCGCCACGCAGCGCCTGGTCAGGTCGAACAGCTCCTTGGCCGTGGCCGCGTCGAGCCCGACCAGGTCGGCGGTGTGCTCGTAGGGCACGACCATGGTGTGGGCGGTGTTGTACGGGTAGAGGTTCAGCACGACGAAGCAGCGCTCGCCCCTGAACAGCAGCAGGTGCTCGGGGTCGCTCTCGGGCGCGTCCTCGCTCATCGCGCAGAAGACGCACCCGCCCTCCGGCGGCCCCTCGCCCCGCTTGATGTAGCGCATGCGCCACGGCGTAAACTTGGTCTCCATGGGTGTTGCTCCTCGTTGAGCTCGTCGGGCGGGCGCGTGCCCGCCGCCTGCCGGCCCGCGCGGCCGGCGCCAGGGGTCAGCCCGTCCGCTTGTCCACGCCGAGCAGGCGCAGGCCGACGAGCAG
>DAOLDO010001240.1:0-1852 GCA_035327325.1 Chloroflexaceae bacterium
TTCTACCAGCTGATCCACCAGGGCACCAAGCTGATCCCCTGCGACTTCATCGGCTTCGCCCACAGCCTGAACCCCCTGGGCGGCCACCACGACCTGCTGATGGCGAACATGTTCGCCCAGGCCGAGGCCCTGGCCTTCGGCAAGCCCGCCGAGGAGGTGGCCGCCGAGGGAGTCGCGGGCTGGCTGGTGCCCCACCGCACCTTCCCCGGCAACAGGCCGAGCAGCACGCTCATGGCCGACCGCCTGACGCCCGCCGTCCTCGGGGCCCTGGTGGCCCTCTACGAGCACAGCGTGTTCACGCAGAGCGTGCTCTGGGGCGTCAACGCCTTCGACCAGTGGGGCGTCGAGCTGGGCAAGGTGCTGGCGGGCCGCATCGCCCCCGAGCTGTCCGGCGACGAGGAGCCGGTCCTGGCCCACGATAGCTCGACCAACAACCTGATCCGGCGGTATCGCTCGCTGCGCTCGCGAGGGTGAGGCTGGCTGCGCCTCGCTGGGGTGAGAGCGAGCGGAGCGAGCAAGCCTCACCCGGCGAGCGGAGCGAGCATGGACTGTCGTGTCGGCTGCGGGGCCTGCTGCATCGCCCCCTCGATCTCGTCGCCGATCCCGGGCATGCCGGGCGGCAAGCCGGCGGGCGTGCGCTGCGCCCAGCTCACCGCCGACAACCGCTGCGCCATCTTCGGCCGCCCCGAGCGCCCCGCCGTGTGCGCGGGGCTGCGGCCCTCGCCCGAGATGTGCGGCCAGAGCGCGGCCGAGGCCGTGGCGATCCTGCTCCAGCTCGAGCTGGCGACGCGTCCCGGCGGCTGATCACGGCCCGGCCGCTGTGGGGCGCGCTGCCTCGGCCCAGGCTGGCCCCAGCCCTCAGGCCCGCCCGGGGATCTGTGGTAAAATAAGGGTTATCCCGCGCCTGTGACGAGGAGCGCCCCCGTGCTGGTCGGCCTCTCCGCCCTCAGCTTCAGCTTCCGCTGCGGCCTTGTCGGCCGCGGCACGCCCCGCGCCGTGCCCGCGCCGATGGACGTTGACGACGTGATCGCCCTGGCCGTCCGGGCCGGCCTCCAGGGCGTGGCCCTGCCCCTGGCCCTGCTGCCCGACCTGGCGCCCGCCCGCCTCGCCGCCCTGCGCGAGCGCCTGGCCCTCTGCGGGCTCGCCCCGGTGCTGGACACCGACGTGGTGGACGCCGCCGCCCTGGAGGTGGCCATCCCCGTCGCCGCCGCCCTCGGCGCCAGCGTGCTGCGCGCCCTCGCCAGCCCCGTGCTCGAGGGGGCCCGCGTCGCCTTCCGTCCCGACTGGGACGCCTATCTCGACGAGGTGGTCGAGCAGCTGCGCGCCGTGCGCCCCATCGCCGAGCGCCACGGCGTCACCATCGCCCTCGAGAACCACCAGGACCTCACCTCGGCCGACCTGCTGCGCGTCGTCGAGGCCGTCGGCGGCCCCTGCGTCGGCGTCACCTTCGACCCGGTCAACGCCCTGGTCGTCGCCGAGGACCCCTTCGCCGCCCTCCAGCGCCTGGCCCCCCACGTCCGCAACGTCCACCTCTCGGACTACGTGGCCTACCCCAGCCACGAGGGCTGGCGCCTGGTCCGCTGCGCCCTCGGCGAGGGCGACCTCAACCTGCGCCGCCTGCTCGTGCTGCTCGCCGCCCTCGCCCCCGCCGCCCCCTGCCAGATCGAGCTGGTCAGCCACAGCGCCCGCCACGTGCGCCTGCTCACCGACGCCTGGTGGCGCGGCTACCCCCCCCGCGACGTCCGCGACGTGCTCCCCGTCCTGCGCGAGTTCGCCGCCCCCACCCGCTCGCGCGACGACGACTGGCGCACCCCCTGGGAGCGCGGCGCCTCCGCCGAGCAGATCGCGCTCT
>DAOLDO010001241.1:0-1851 GCA_035327325.1 Chloroflexaceae bacterium
CCCCACCGCGTAGTCCAGGGTACGGTCGGCCTTGTTGAGCAGCAGCACGTCGGCGGCCTCGACGCCGAGCTGCTGGGTGGCCTGGTCGATCACCACGCTCAGGCTGAGCCGCTGGTCCAGGCTCGCGGTGATCGCCTGGTCAATCATGTGCAGCCCGGTGAGCCGCCGCAGCCGCCGCTCGGTCTGCTCGAACAGGGTCGTGCGCTGGATGGCATTGGCCGCCATGTCGGCGATTCCCGCCAGCAGCCGCAGGTCGCTCGGGCCGATCGAGCAGGGGCAGGCGATCCAGAGGGCCCCGATCACGGCCTCGTGGGCCCGCAGCGGCGCGCACGCGGCGGCGCGGTGGTCGCCCAGCAGGTCGCGCCTGACGAAGTCCGGGTCGGCCTGGATGTTCTCGCTGCTGTACGGCGCGCCCGTCGCGATCACGCGCCCGGTGACGCTGGCGCCCGGCGGCAGGCGCTCCCCCGTGACGAAGGCCCAGCTGCCAACGCCCAGATCGAAGACCGTCTCGTCGCTCAGGGGGTCGCGCATCGCCAGGGCCGCGCCCGTGGCTCGCAGCAGCACCAGGGTCTGCCCGAGCAGGGTGGGGAGCATCTCGGCCCGGGTGCGGGCCCTGCGCAGGGCGGCGGTCATGGTCAGCAGGGCGTCGCGCTCGCGCTCGCGCTCGACCCTGGCCGAGACGTCCTGCTTGATCGCCACGAAGTGGCTGATCGCCCCGCCGTTGAGCACGGGCGTGATCGTCTGGTCCTCGTGGTAGAGGCTCCCGTCCTTGCGGCGGTTGATCATCTCGCCCGACCAGGCCCTGCCGGCGGTGACCGTCGCCCACAGCTCCCGGTAGAACCGCTCGTCGTGGCGGCCCGAGCGCAGGAGGCGCGTGCTCTGCCCGATGGCCTCCGCGGCGCTGTAGCCGGTCAGCCGGGTGAAGGCGGGGTTAACCCACTCGATCACGCCCGCTGGGCTGGCGATCACCACGGCGTTGCCGGCGGCCTCGAGGGCCGTGCCGAGCAGCTTCAGACGGGCCTCGGCGGTCACGTACTCGCTGATGTCGCGCACCGAGCCCTCGACCACCACGCGGCCATGCGCGGCGTCGCGGATCACCTGCTGGCGCTGCTCGATCCAGACCACCCGGCCGTCGCGGTGGACCCAGCGCAGCCGGGCCTCGGCGGGCGCGGGCCCGCAGCGGTACAGCTCCTCGCAGATGGCCCGGTCGTCGGGGTAGATCAGCGCGGAGGCCAGCTCGGGCCTGGCGTAGAACGCCTCGGGTGCGTAGCCGGTGATCGCCGCGCAGGCCGGGCTGATATACTCGAAGCCCGGGTCAGGGCTCACGCGGTAGCGGAACACGATGTCGCGGCTGTGGGCGGCGAGCAGCCGGGTCAGGTCGTCGGCGCCGGGCGCGGCAAGACTCGTGAGCGGAAAGACGTCCATGGCAGCTGTTCCTGGCGCGCCCGGGAGAAGCCGGCGGCAGCCGCGAGGCCGCTCCGGCGTTGGGCTGCCGTCAGGGCCGCAGTGGCTGCCGCCAGTCCTGGTGCCGAGAAGTATACCACGCGGGGGTACCAGGCCATATCCAGGGCGCGCCGCCGCAGCCTACTCCGCCGGCGGTGTGATCGGCCGGCCCGCGGCGAGCTGGGCGAGGGCCGGCTCCATCTCGGCGAAGGTGATCCCGCCCTCGTAGCGGGCCTGGATGCGACCCTCGGCGTCAACCAGGAAGGTCCACGGCTCGGTGCGCAGGTTCCACTCGTCCATCGGCGGCACGCGGCGCTGGGCCTGGAACGACTCGCCGAAGGGATAGGGGTAGACCTCGACGTGGATGAAGTTAATCTGCGCTTTGAACTGGTCCTTGAGCTGCTTGAT
>DAOLDO010001242.1:0-1842 GCA_035327325.1 Chloroflexaceae bacterium
CCGGGCGGTGCCGGACCTCGTGCGCCCGATTGCGCCGCGCCGCGACGTGGCGGCCCTGCGGGCGCTGATCAGGGAGCTCAAGGCCCTGCGCCCCGATCTGGTGACCACCCACTCGGCCAAGGCCGGCTGGCTCGGCCGGCTCGGCGTCGGCGCGCCCGCCGGCCAGGTGCTGATCACCGCCGGCTCGCAGCAGGGCCTCGACATGCTCGGGCGCCTGCTGATTGACCCGGGCGCCCCCGTCGCCGTCGAGGAGCCGACCTATCTGGGCGCGCTGCAGGCATGGCAGACCTGCCAGCCCCGCTATCTGCCCCTGCCCGTGGACGCCGACGGCCTGGACGTGGAGGCCCTCGAGGCGCTGCTGGACGGTGGCGCCAGCCCGCGCTTCCTCTACGTCGTCTCGTGCTTCCAGAACCCCACCGGGGTGACCCTGTCCCCCGCGCGGCGCCGGCGCCTGCTCGAGCTGGCCGCCCGCCACGGCCTGCCGATCGTCGAGGACGACCCCTACGGCGAGCTGTACTACGAGGGCGAGCGCGCCACGCCCCTCGCCGCCCTCGACATCGCCATGCACGGCGAGCTGCGCCACGTGGTCTACCTGGGCACCCTCTCGAAGCTGCTCGCCCCGGGCTTGCGGATCGGGTGGATGGCCGCGCCGCGGGCGATCGTGGACCAGCTGGCGATGCTCAAGCAGGGCCTCGACCTGCAGGCGGGCAGCACGGCCCAGGCCCTGGCCTACTACGCCTGCCGCGACGGGCTGATTGACCGGCACCTGCCGCGCCTGCGGGCCGTCTACGGCGAGCGGCGCGACGCCATGCTTGCCGCTCTCGAGGAGGCTATGCCGGCGGGCGTTGCCTGGACGCGCCCGACGGGGGGGATGTTCCTCTGGCTGACCTTGCCCGAGGGGATCTCGGCCGAGGCCCTGCTCGAGCAGGCTCTGGCGGCCAAGGTGGCCTTCGTGCCGGGAGGGGCCTTCCACCCGCGCGGCGGCGGGGCGAACACCATGCGGCTCAACTTCTCGCACAGCGGGCCGGCCCAGATCGCCGAAGGGGTGCGCCGCCTCGCGGCTGCCCTGCGGGCGTCGCTGAGTGCCGGCCAGGGCTGATCCGCCGCGCGCCCGGTCGCAATCCGGCTCTGGCCCGAGGCCAACGCGGGGCCAATAGGCTTTCATGGGAGCAGCCTGAGAGCGCCGCAGCCGTGCGACGGTGGTGGCGGGGCGCCCACGCCGAGAGGCGGCGGGGCGCCCACGCTGGCGCGCCCGTACGGGCGTGGCGCGGTAGCAGAAAGCGTCGATCACATGCGTTTCGGGTCCCTCGGCTGGGTGGAGTGTCTGATCATCCTCGTTGTGCTGGTGCTGGTGGCGGCCTTGGCCTTCAGGGCGGGCTACTTCAGGGGTAGGGGGCGCTGATGGGCGTGGTCTTCGGCCTGCTGGCGGCCCTGGGCTGGGGCACGGGCGACTTCGTGCTGAGCCGGATCAGCCGGGCGGTCGGCCCGGTGCAGACCATGCTCTACGTACAGGCGGCCGGCATCGTCGCCAGCGCCCTGGTGCTGCTCGCGCGCCGCGACGTGCCGCCCCTCGACCCGGGTATGTGGCTCTTCGCCGCGGGGGTGAACCTCTTCAACCTGGCCGGCACGGCCCTGCTCTACAGGGCCCTGGCCGTCGGCACCCTGGCGATCGTCTCGCCGATCACGGCCAGCTTCGCCGCGGTGACCGCGGTGCTGGCCCTGGCCGCCGGCGAGCGGCCCGAGCCCCTGGCCATCGGCGGCGTGGCCCTGGTGATGGCCGGCGTGATCGTGGTCTCGCGGGCGCCTGGCGCGGGCGGCGGGGCCGCCTCGCTCAGCGGGGTG
>DAOLDO010001243.1:0-1841 GCA_035327325.1 Chloroflexaceae bacterium
GCCTTGAAAGCGACACGAGCCAGCTCAACCGCACGTGGCACGACCTGCCCGAGCTGATCGGCGTAGCCCTCCAGCGGCTGGCGCCCGAGCTGACGGGGCGCGTGGTGACGGTCCGCGTCGGCCACGAGCTGCCCCTCGTCTGGGGCAACGCGGTGCTGCTCGAGCATGTGCTGACCAACCTGCTCGAGAACGCCGTCAAGTACACCCCGCCCGGCAGTCCGATCGTCATCGCCGCGGACCTGGCCCCAGGCCCCAAGGCCCCGGCGCTCATGGTCACGATCCGCGATCACGGCCCCGGCATCGCGCCCGACGAGCTGGAGCGCATCTTTGACAAGTTCTACCGCGGGACCGCGACCAGCCGGCGCGTCCGCGGCAGCGGCCTGGGGCTCACCATCTGCCGCGGCATCCTGGCCGCCCACGGCGGGGCGATCCTGGCCGCGAACTGCCCCGACGGCGGGGCCGCGTTCACGCTGACGCTCCCCCTGGAAGGTGGCGCACCGGCCGCGGCTGCGGTCGGCGCGCTGGTTCACGAGGAAGGCCATGTCCAGGACACGGGTGCTCATCGTCGAGGATGAGCCGGAGCTGCGCAATCTCTTGCTGACCAGCCTGAACGGCTACGGCTACCAGACCGCCGTCGCGACCGACGGCCTCCAGGCCATCGAGCGGGCCGGGGCCTGGAAGCCCGACCTGATCATCCTCGACCTCGGGCTGCCCGGCCTCGGCGGCCTCGAGGTCTGCCGGCTGCTCAGGGCCTGGTCGCAGGTCCCGATCGTCGTGCTCTCCGTCCAGAATGATGACCAGACCAAGGTGGCCGCCCTGGACCTGGGCGCCGACGACTATGTGACCAAGCCGTTCAGCATGAGCGAGCTGCTCGCCCGGCTGCGCGTCGCGGCGCGCCACGCCGGCGCCCAGGGCGGCCCGGCGGTCGGCTCCCTGCGCTTTGGGGAGCTCAGCCTCGATCTCGTGCGCCGGCAGGTCACCCTCGGCGGGCAGGAGCTGCGGCTCACCCGCACCGAGTACGATCTGCTCGTGGCCCTGGCCCGGCGCGCCGGCAGCGTCATGACCTACGAGCAGCTGCTGCGCGAGGTCTGGAAGGACGACGAGGCCGCCGATGTGCGAACCCTGCGCGTGTTCCTCGGCCAGGTGCGCCGCAAGATCGGCGATGACCCGACCAGCCCGCGCTTTATCTTCACCGAGACCGGGATCGGCTACCGCTTTCGCCCGCTGCCCGAGGATCTGGCCGCGCCATGACAGGCTTCGGCGCAGTTTGCGGGCGTAAAGAATCCTTAGAATTTCTTTGCATCACCTTTATGGTGCAGGTTCTTTAGCGCGGAGTGCCATATAACCTCACATTCACATATGTTTTCCCGCCGACTTTACCAAAACTTCACAAAAAGCACATACAGTCCTTAAATTAGCCTGCTAGATTTAGACCGCACAGGCATCATTCTCATAGCCCCTACGCCTCGGTAGCCCGGCCCCTGCCGTCCGGCAGCACGCCCCACAGTGTGTCAGCGCGCTGCGCGTGCCGTCGGACCGGGGCAGAGGGGACGTCTTGACCTGAAGGAGCGCCGGCCGCGTCCGCCGGCGCACGTTCGGGCGTGCCCCCGTGTTTGGAAGCCGGAACAGCAAGCTCAGGAGGTCCCATGTCCGACCCGCGGAAGCTGCCCGCCGAGGAGCGCGCCAGGGCGTACTGGCGCGAGAACCAGCGGCTGATCGCCATCCTGCTCGCCATCTGGTTCGTGGTCACCTTCATCCCCGTGCTCTTCATCAACCAGTTCAACACCATCGTGATCGCCGGCTTCCCCCTCGGCTACTACATGGGCGCCCAGGGCTCCCTG
>DAOLDO010001244.1:0-1840 GCA_035327325.1 Chloroflexaceae bacterium
GACTTCCCGATGCGACTGTTCGTCCACTCGACCGCTTTCCCGATGCACGAGCCGATTGCAGCGGTGCGCGACGCGACCCACCGCGTTGAAAGCCTGTACGTTCGCACCCGTGGGCTGCGCGAGGCGATCGACGCCTGGTGCCTGGATCACGCCGCCGTCAACCTCGCCGAGATCCTCCTCGCCATGGACGAACGCGAGTACGAGGAACTGCGGGCGCAACTCCAGTTGAACGGCTTTGGGCTCTCGTCCTGCTTCGCCGAAGGCGCCGATGAGGCGCAGTGGGAGCAGTTCGTCGCCGCTGTCGACTTGTTGTTCTGGCGTATTCCGTGGGCGCGGCAGGCCATCGAGATGTATCAATTGATGGAGCGACGGGTGCTGCGCGCCGTGCAGTACATCTTGCTGACCTGGGAGCCCGCCGACGTGTCCGAGATGGCGATCCGCGTGCCGCTCGCGGCCGCGACCCGCCGCCCGGTGCGGCGCATCGAGCATCTGCCGCCGGTGATCTACGGGCCCTACCGCGAGCACCTGAGCTACCTCGAACCCGAGGAAAGTGAGCAGCCCTTCCTCGCGGTACTCACCAGCTACGACGTTGCCGGCGAGTGGAGCGCCACCCTGTTCCACGAGCTGATCTCGCTCAACCTCGACATCTCGCTCGCCGTCGATGTCGTCACGCTCAACCGCAACAAGTCTCAGCGCGTGGCCGAGATGGCCTATAACGCCGCCAAGCTCGTTGCCCGCGACGCCAGCCTGGTGGATATCCGTGGTGAACAAGTGGTTCATGACGCCCGCGAGGTGCTCGGCGAGCTCAAGGGCCAGACGCTCCATGCCATTCAGGTCGCCATTCTCGTGCGCGGCAAAAGCCGCGACGAGCTGGAGGCCAACGTGGTGACCGTGCGTGACCTGTTCGGCCCGCGCCTCAAGCTGCTGCGGCCGACCGGGGCCCAGCGCGAGGCCTTGAAGATCTTCTCGACCCTGCCGCGCAAGCGCCTCGACGCACCCTGGAAGCCGCGCACCCAGCTCTCCAAGGTCGTCGGCTGTGCGGCCGGGATGGTCGGCTTCCACCGCCCCAACCAGACCAAAGGCGTCTTCGTCGGCGTCGATCGCAACGGGCGCTTCCCGATCTTCATCAATCTCTTCGAGCGCAACCAGGCCGCCCACATGATCATCAGCGGCATGAGCGGCTACGGCAAGACGGCGCTGCTCAACCTGATCGCGGAGCGGGCGGCAAGTCTCTCGGACATGCAGGTGATCGGCATCGACGCCTTCTCCAACGGCATCCGGGTGGAGCGAGCCATCCAGGACTGCGTCTGCTTCAAGGTCGGCCTGGAGCATACCATCAACCCGCTCGACGTGGTCTTCGGTTGGGAAACCGAGGGCGGCTGGCTCAATAACCAGATCCTCCATGCGGTTGGACAGATCGTCATGCTCCTCGGCGAGCCAGGCGAGAGCGTGGACGGTAAGCGGCGCTTCATCCCGATCAAGCTGGAGACCGGCGAGCGCGGCGTGCTCTCGCTCGCGGTGAAGCGACTGTACCAGAAGTACCGTGTCACCCCCGAGACGCCGGCCTGGGGCACCCCCACGCTGACCGACCTGATCGCCACGCTTGAGGAGATGCGCGATCCGATCGCCACGATGTTTGCCACCCGGCTACGCTACTTCATCTATGGCAGTCTCACCGACACCAGTGAGAAGACGCCCGATGGGGCCGCCTTCGACGGCCAGACCACCATTGACTGGCGCTTTGAAAACCGCATCGTCTACTACGACTTCAAGACCGTTCCCGAAATCCTCCTGCCGCTGTTCTACGTCCAGGCGATGGGCAAGGCCTGGCGCTACATCA
>DAOLDO010001245.1:0-1839 GCA_035327325.1 Chloroflexaceae bacterium
GCTCGGCCTCGGCGGCGGCAACATCAACCAGGGCGACTTCAGCCTGAGCGCGCTGCTGGTCTCGTTTGTCGGCGCGGTCGTGCTGCTCGGCATCGTCAACCTCTTCCGCCGCGGCACTGTGCGCTAGGTGGGGCTCGAGGCCGACGACAACTGATGGCTCTGGCGCTCGGGGAGGGGTAGCCCCTCCCCGAGCGCTTCCTATGACCAGGAGATGACCAATGGAGGCAATGAGCGGGGGCTCCTCCTCGATCTGGATGCGGACGGCCGCCGTCCCGACCTACCCACCACTCGCCGCGAACCTGCGCACCGGCGTCGCCGTCGTCGGCGCGGGGATCGCCGGGCTGACCACGGCCTACAGGCTCGCGAAGCTCGGCTACCAGGTGACGGTGCTCGACGACGGCCCGGTCGGCGGCGGCGACACCGGGCGCACCACGGCCCAGATCACCTGCATCCTCGACAAGGGCTACGCCGAGACCGAGCAGCTGCGCGGCGCCGAGGGCGCCCAGCTGGCCGCCGAGAGCCACATGGCGGCCATCGCCGCGATCGAGCAGATCGCCCAGGCCGAGGGCATCGCCTGCGACTTCGCCCGCATGGACGGCTACCTCTTCCTCGCCCCCGGCGATACCCGCGACACGCTGACCGAGGAGCTCGAGGCCGCCCGGCGCGCCGGGCTCGCCGGGGTCGAGCTGGTCGAGAGCTTCGTCCTGGGCGGGGGCGCCTTCGGGCCGGCCCTGCGCTTCCCCGAGCAGGCCCACTTCCACCCCCTCAAGTACCTGGCCGGACTCGCCCGCGCCATCGAGGGCCTGGGCGGCACGATCCACTGCGGCACCCAGGTGACAAAAGTGGCCGGCGGCGAGCTCGGCGCGGCCCTGGAGACGGCGGGCGGGCACAAGATCCACGCCGACAGCTGCGTCCTGGCCACCCACGCCCCGATCAACGACGCCCTCGGCTACAGCGCGCGGGTCTTCCCCTACAGGACCTACGTGGTCGGCCTGCGGGTGCCCAAGGGATCCCTGCCGAACTTCCTGGCCTTCGACACCGAGGAGCCGTACCACTACCTGCGCATCCAGCCCGAGCTCGACCACGACGTGCTGATCGTCGGCGGCGAGGACCACAAGACCGGCCAGGCCGACGACCTGGAGGAGCGCTACGACCGTCTGGCGAGCTGGACGCGGGCCCGCTTCCCCTTCGCGGGCGAGGTGGCCTACAGGTGGTCGGGGCAGGTGCTCAACGCCCTCGACGGGCTGGCCCTGGCCGGGCCCGACCTGGTCTCGCCCAACGTCTACGTGATCACGGGGCAGACGGGCATAGGCATGACCCACTCGACAATCGGCGCGCAGATCGTGGCCGACCAGATCGCCGGCAGGCCGAACCGCTACGCCGAGCTCTACAGCCCCGCCCGCGCGCCCCTCGGCGCGGCCCGCGAGGTCGCCGGCGAGAACGTGAACGTCGTGGCCCACTACACCGAGCTGCTCAAGGGCGGCGAGGTGCGCTCCGAGGCCGAGATCGCGCCGGGGAGCGGCGCCGTCGTCGGCTGGGGCCCGCTGAAGGTGGCCGCCTACCGCGACCAGAGCGGGGTGCTGCACAGGCGCTCGGCCATCTGCACGCACCTTGGCTGCGTCGTCAGCTGGAACCACGCCGAGGCGAGCTGGGACTGCCCCTGCCACGGCTCGCGCTTCGACCCTTACGGCAAGGTGCTGAACGGCCCGGCCGCCTCGGACCTGCCCCCGGCGGAGTAGAGGGTGGGCGCACCAAAGCGGGGCGCGGCGTGCCGCGCCCCGCTGGACACAACGAAAGGGCGGGCGCCGCGCGGCGCCCGCCCTTTCCTCGCATCTGCGC
>DAOLDO010001246.1:0-1837 GCA_035327325.1 Chloroflexaceae bacterium
CCTGGGGCAGGGCGCGGAGGGCCGCGCGGCGGGTCTCGATGCTGTCCGCGGTCGTAGCCAGGGCCAGGGCGAACAGGGCGGGGTCGTTCTTGGGCGCCCGGCCTGCGGTGCTCACCGCCGCGATCTCGGCGACGGCGCGGGTGCCGTCCTCGGCGAGGCAGCGGGCGACGGCCTCGGCGTTCTCGCGGGTGAGGGTGCGCTCGGCGGCGTAGTAGCTGCCGCCCTCGCTGCCGAGGATGAGGAAGCGGCGGAGGCGCGCCCAGTCGCCGACCGGGTAGCTGTAGCCGCCGGCGCTGTTGACCACCTGACCGGCCAGGGGCTCAGTCTGGGGCGTCGGGCCAAGGAGCTTGCGCAGGTAGTTCATCGGCGGCCTCCTTACTGTTGAGCCAGGGGTGCGACGGCAGGAGTTGTTAGCGAAGCTGGCGCGCAGCGCTTACCTGCCCATCTCCGTCCAGATAACCATCCCTCATCGGCCCGCGAGCGGGCGAGGGGCGAGGAACGGAAAGCGGAGCGTGCTGCCGCTACACTACGTCGCGTGAGTCGCCGGGACAGGGGTCGAACCTGAATAACCATCCTCCTTCGGCCCGAGCTCGGACAATCGGTGAAGGACGGAGATGCTCCCGAGTGAGCGTCCCAGCGCACGATGGAGCGGACACGATTGTGGTGAGGCGCCGGGGCGGGACTCGAACCCGCGACGTCCCCGTTGGAAGCGGTAACCATCTTCCTTCGGCCCGGTCTCGGGCAAGGGGCGAAAGACGGCATTACGTGCTCTACCACTGAGCTACCCGGCGCACGGGCATCGGGCAAGGTGATGCGAGAGGGGTCTGGTGCAAAGATAACCCTCCCGCTCCGGCCCGACGCATGCTGATCGATCAGGGGCTCCAGCCCAACGTCGTGCTCCTGCACGCTCAGCAGAAGCCGTACTGGCTCCAGGTGACGCGGGCGGCCAGGTCGAGCTTGCGCGCCAGGGGCAGGGCCAGGGAGCGCGGCGTCGAGCGCAGGGGCATCCCGGCTTGCTCGGGCGTGCGGTCGGCCTTGCGGGCGTTGCAGTCGCGGCAGGCGGCGACGACGTTCTCCCAGCTGGTCTGACCGCCCTGCGCCCGTGGCACGATGTGGTCGAGGGTCAGCTCAGCGCGGCCGGGCCGGCAGCCGCAGTACTGGCAGCTCTCGCCGTCGCGCATCAGCACGAGGGCGCGGCTGACCTGCGGCCGGCGCATGCGCCGCGTGTGGGAGTAGCGGAGCAGGCGAACGACGAGCGGCGTGGCGATCGCGTCGCGGGCCGAGCGGAGCGGGCGAGTACCGGCCTCGACGACCTCGGCCTTGCGGGTGGTGAGGAGCCGCATCGCCCGCTTCAGCGTGACGATCGCCAGCGGCTCGTAGGTGGTGTTGAGTACCAGAACCTGCACGGCGGTCTCCTTGGTGGCCGAGCACGATGGACTTGAACCATCCACGGTCGCCCGTGGCCCCGGTATTCCAGGCCGGTCGCCGCACCCGCGGCGGCGTGCTCGATGTGAAGGGCAGGCACGGGATTGAACCGTCAGCCGTTGAGGCCGTCGCGTGTAAGCGCTGCGCGCCAGCTTCGCTAACAAGACGCGTTGCGCCACCAGGCGCAGCCCGCCCCTAAATGGTGCCGTGGGTGGGGCTCGGTAGCGAAGCTGGCGCGTAGCGCTTACACACACGCCCCTCGCGGGGCGCCCGTTTTTAAGACGGGTGCGTCTGCCGGTTCCACGCACCACGGCACGATGCTGGACGAGCGCGGCGGTATCGCGCCGCTCACGGCAGGGGCCGTGACCCTGGTGTAAGCGCTTCGCGCCGGCTGCGCCAACGAG
The DNA here is from genome assembly GCA_035327325.1 of Chloroflexaceae bacterium. GTDB lineage: Bacteria > Chloroflexota > Chloroflexia > Chloroflexales > Chloroflexaceae > CAIWXH01. Next base: position 1,830 of record DAOLDO010001246.1, read on the forward strand.
CCCAGTTG
>DAOLDO010001247.1:0-1834 GCA_035327325.1 Chloroflexaceae bacterium
GCGTGGCCTGGTGCACGCCCGGCGAGCTGCCCCTGGCCAACCTGACCTTCGCCATCGAGGAGCAGCGCCGCCTGGCGGTCGCGGCCGGCGCCCCCGACGCGCCGATCGCCGTGCTGGTGGACCAGCTCGAAGAGCTGTTCACCCTCTGCGGGAGCGAGGACGAGCGCCTCGCCTTTATCGCGCAGCTCGTGACCCTGCCCCAGGCCCACACCACCGTGCTCGCCATGCGCTCCGACTTCCTGGGCGAGGTCGGCAAGTACAAGCCCCTGAACGACCTGGTCATTCCGAACATCGAGCAGATCGGCCCCCTCAGCCCCGACGCCCTGCGCGGCGCGATCGAGCGCCAGGCCGCCGCCGTCGGCCTGCGCTTCGAGGCCGGGCTGAGCGGCAAGATCCTGGACGACGTGCGCGGCGAGCCGGGCGCCATGCCGCTCCTGCAGCACGCCCTGCACGAGCTCTGGCGCCGGCGCCGTGGCCGCTGGCTGCGCGCCGCCGAGTACGCCGCGATCGGCGGCGTGCAGCAGGCCATCGCCCACACCGCCGACCAGATCTACGAGGCGGCCGACCCCGAGGCCAGGGCCCGCCTGCGCGATATCTTCGTGCGTCTCACGCGGATTGACCAGGAGGGGCAGGACGAGACCAGGCGCGATACCCGCCAGCGCGTCGTCTTCGGCGAGCTGGTGCCCGACGGGGCCGACGCCGGCCAGATCCAGACCCTGCTCGACCGGCTCGTCGCCAGCCGCCTCGTGGTCACCGGCGCCGTCCACGCCGGCACCGTCGGCCCGCTGAGCGACGCCGAGGCCCGCGCCGCCGTGCCGGTCGAGGTCGCCCACGAGTCCCTGATCCGCTCCTGGCCGCGCCTGCGGGCCTGGCTCAGCGAGGACCGCTCGGCCCTGCTCCTGCGCGCCGCCGTCCGCCGCGACCTGCACGAGTGGGCCAAGCGCGGCCGTGAGCCCGCCGAGCTGCTGCGCGGCGGCAAGCTCGAGGAGGCCCTGCGCCTGCTCGAGACGCGGCGCCAGCTCTTCAACGCCGACGAGCGCGACTATATCGTCGCCTCGGCCGCCGAGCGCGACCGCGCCCTGGCCGCCGCCGAGGCTGACCGCCAGGCCGTCATGGAGCAGGTCCGCAAGCTGGCCGAGGAGCAGCGGGCCCGCGCCGAGGAGCAGCAGGCCCGCGCCGAGGACGCGGCCCGCTTCGCCGCGAGCCAGCAGCGGCTCACGCGCTTCCTGCTCGCCCTGGCCGCCGTCGCGGCCGTCGCCCTGCTGGCCACAGCCTACCTGTATGCGAGCGTGGCCCGGCAGCAGGCCACGGTCGTGGCCGAGCGCGAGCGCGCCGAGGCCCAGCGGGCTACGGCCGTGGCCGAGCGCGAGCGCGCCGAGGCCCAGCAGGCCACCGCCGTGGCCGAGCGCCAGCGCGCCGACAGCGCCGCGGCCGCCGCGCGCCAGCGCGCCCTCATCGCCTCGGCCGAGGCCGAGCTCGGCGAGGGCAACACCGAGCAGGCCCTCGCCTACGTGCTGCGCGCCCTCGAACTCGACCCCCTCGACCCCGCGAGCCGCCGCCTGCTCGCCCAGGCCGCCGACGCGCCCGGCGCCCGGCTGCGCCTCGACGGCCACCTCGGCGCCGTCAACGTCGTCGCCTTCAACCCAAACCGCGCCCTCGGCGTCTCCGGCGGCGAGGACGGCGTGGTGGTCCTCTGGAACCTGGCCACCGGCACGCTGATGGACCGCTACGGCGGCCTCGAGGACAGCGCCGTCACCGGGCTGGCCTTCGCGCCAGACGGCGACAGCTTCGCCGCGGGCCGCGTGGACGGCTCGCTCACCCTCTACAGCCTGGG
>DAOLDO010001248.1:0-1832 GCA_035327325.1 Chloroflexaceae bacterium
CGCCCCGCGATGAAGGGGTTGGTCACTCGTCGTGGAGTGGGGGGACGGGAACGTCAACGGCAGCGATCCACCGCCCCGCGATGAAGGGGTTGGTCACCTCCACAGGCCACGCTCACTCGTGGGTTCCCCACCAGCACATCATGCCACCTTCCCCCTTCACCCGGCCCCGGTCGAGGACGAACGAAAGGGAGGAGTTATGGCTGCTCGACGGGCGTTTGTCCCCCTGATCGCGCTGCTGGCCTGCCTCGCCTGCGCGGCCTGCGCGGCGGCGCCCCAGGCCGCGTTGCCCACGCCCCTGCCCCCAACGGCGCCGCCCGAGCCGACGGCGGTCCCCGAGCCGCGAGTCGTCATTGACGCAGATATGGGGTCGAGCGACGTCATGGCCATCCTCTATCTGCTCCAGCACCCTGGCGTCGAGGTCGCCGCGATCACCGTGTCGGGAACCGGCGAGGCCCACTGCGAGCCCGGCGTGCGTCACGCCCTGGGCCTGGTCGCCCTGGCCGGCGCGGCCCCACTCCCCGTGGCGTGCGGGCGCGAGCAGCCCCTGGCCGGGAACAACAAGTTCCCGACGCTCCTGCGGCAGAAGGCCGACGGCGATATGGGGATCTCCTGGCCCGCCGTCGAGGTGCCCGCCGCCCCGCCCGCCCCCGAGCTCCTGGCCGAGATGATCGGCGCGGCGCCGCAGAGGCTCACCCTGGTCACCCTCGGCCCCCTGACCAACGTCGCCGAGGCGCTGCAGGCCGACCCGGGGCTGGCCGAGCGGCTGGAGATGATCTATGTCATGGGCGGCGCCCTCGACGTCCCGGGGAACGTCGTCGGCCTGATCCCGATCAGCGACAATCACACCGCCGAGTTCAACATGTACGTTGACCCCCGCGCCGCCCGTATCGTGCTGGAGTCCGGCGCCCCCATCACCCTGGTGCCCCTCGACGGGACCAACTCTGTCCCGATTACCTGGCCCTTCTACAAGACCCTGGAGGCCAACCGGGCCACCCCCGCCGCGGGCGCCGTCTTCGATCTGTTCGCGGCCGATCCCGCTTTGCAGACCGGCGGGATGTACTTCTGGGACGCGCTGACGGCCGTGGTGGCGACCGACGAGCACCTGGCCACCATCGAGGACCGGACCGTCGCGGTGACCGACGCCGAGGGCGACGAGGAGGGGCGAACCAGGGAGGGCCCGGGCGGGCGCCCGGTCCGCGTGGTCACCGCGGCCGACGCGGCGCGGTTCGAGCGGCAGTTCCTGAGCGTGCTGAACGGCGGCGCGGCGATCACCGTGCCCGACGTGTCGCCGGACCTGGTGGTAACCTTCACCGACGTGGGGTGCGCGTACACCAGCCCCGCCCCCCTTACGGCCGGCGAGATCGTCATTGAGCTGGTCGTCGAGGACACCCGCTTCGAGGACTACGCGCTTGTGGTCGGCACGCTCGACCCGGGCAAGACGGTGGCCGACCTGCAGGCGTGGCCTTCGATGGACGAGCCGCCGTGGTTCAACTACATCACCCACGGGGAGGCCCGGAAGGGCGGCCGCACCTACTTTGTCGCCGAGGTCCAGGCGGGTCCGCTGCATATGGGGTGCCTCGCCGACCCGCCCGCCACCAAGACCGGGGCGCTCGGCCCGATCGAGGTGCTGCCGTAGCGTGGCGGTGCCGTTTGACCCGGCGAGAGTGGCGGCAGCAGCGCCATACGGCGCCCTGTCGGACGCCCCTCTGCCGAAGCTGCGCGGCGTCCTGAAGCGCGAGTCGCTTCGCCCATGCCCGAACGGGGCGCCTGGGTGTGCACTAGTGGGTCGCTTTGCTTCGGCAGAGCCATTGTGTGAGGTGTGAGTCGCTCGC
>DAOLDO010001249.1:0-1830 GCA_035327325.1 Chloroflexaceae bacterium
GCCGAGGGCGGGCCGCAGCGGCCTGGGCGCGGCCCCGCCCATAGAGCCGGTCGAGGGCCTCATAGCACGCGGCCTCTTGCTCGGCGCGGGCCTGCGCCACCAGGGCGCGATCGGGGGCCTTGCCGCGGCGGCCGGCGCCACGCTCGGCGGGCGGCGGGGTGTCAGGGAGGCCGCGCCGGCGCAGCTCGTCGGCCAGCTGGCGCTGTAGCCGCGCGTTGTGCTTCTGGCGCCGCACGGCGGCCCGGTGCTGCTGGATCGCCCGGCGGTGCTGCGCCTCGGCGAGGGCCTCGGCCCGCACGGGGTCGCCCTCGGCCCGGCCCATCTTCCGGGCGGCCAGGCGCTCACGCTCGCCGGCGTCGAGCTCGGCCCAGGGCCGCGGGGCGGGCTGCTCGGCCAGGTGGAGGGCGCGCCCGACGCTGCGCAGCTCGGCGTACAGGGCCGGCGGGGCGGCCGTGGCGAAGCGGGCCGCGTCGCGCTGCCAGCTGCGGCTGTAGGCCCAGGCCTCGGCCAGGGCGTCGGGCGGCACATCGGGCAGCAGGGCGGCCACGGCCTCGAGGGTGGCCCGGCGGGGCGACTCGATCACCAGCCCGGCCCGGGGGCCGCGGGTGATCACCCGGCGGCGAACCTGGGCCCGGATGTGGGCGCGGGCCTCGTCGACGCGGGCGGCCAGGGCCTCGAGGTCGAGGGCGTCGCCGGCGGCGGGCGGGGCCGCGGCGGGCGCCGGGCAGGGGGTGAGATCGGGCGCGGGTGTACTCCCTAGCACGGGGCCGATCTCGGTTTCCCGCGTCGCGGCGCCCTCGGCGGCCTCTTGCGCGGCGGGGGCGTGCATCGTTTCGGCGAGCGAATTACGTGCACACTTTTCGACCAGCAGCCCCCCGCGGCCGCGGGCGCGGATCGTCACGGTCCAGCCCTCGGCGCCCCTGAGGGCGGCCAGGTAGCAGCTGGTGGCTCTGAGCTTCACGCCGAGCACAGCGGCCAGCTCGCCGCGGGTGACGCGCTCGCCGAGGCGCTCGGCCAGGTAGCAGCCGAGGCGCTCGACCTGCTCGGCGCGGGCGCCGGCGGGGCGGCCCCGGTGGCGCTGCTCGCTGAGCGGCCCGGGGGCGGCGGCCTTCACCCCGGGGATGTGCTTGGTTGCTTCCGGCTGATAGCCCGGCGTCTCGGCCAGGGCCTTCCCGATCAGCCGGTCAACGTCGAGCCGATAGCCTCGGTAGCCCGGCCGCAGCGCATCTTGCCAGTGGAGGGCCACGGCGCGGATCTCGGCGAGCGGCGGCGCCCCCAGGCCGGGCACAAACGCGCCTGCGGCGTCGCGGCCGCCCGTGGTGATCAGGTTGTGCACCAGCACGGCCACCTGTTCGGAGCCGCTATCCTTGGGCCCCTCGGCGGTGTGAAGGGTGATGCGCTGGCCAAGGGCCAGGGCGGCGAGCTGCGGCCGGCGCGTGAAGATGTGCTGATAGCGGGCCGAGGCCATCAGGGCGGCGCCGAGCTCGGCGGTGACGCCCTCCCAATTGGCGGGGTCGTAGCGCACCAGCTCGGCGCCGCTGCTCGACCGTCGCGCCCCCTTCGGCGCCGGGGGCGGCGGGGCGTTGCGCTCGAGGTCGAGCAGCGCACGCACGGCGGCCACCAGCTCGGCGGGCCGGTCGAGGGTGAAGCGGCGGCCGTCCTGTAGCACCAGCGTGCCGCGGGTACGCTTCAGCCGGTGGTAGCCGAGGGGTAGCCGGATCGGGCTGCCCGACGGGAAGATCTCGCCCTTGGCCCCGGGCAGGGCGGCCAGATCGGCGGCCACATCCTCGGCGGCCGCGGGGCGGGCGTAGAGCTGCCAGACGTGGCCCC
>DAOLDO010001250.1:0-1827 GCA_035327325.1 Chloroflexaceae bacterium
GCGACCTCTCGTACCGCCACGTCGCCCTCGACGGCGTCGTCCACGCCGCGGCGGTCCTCATGGCGGCGGGGCGCCCCGCCGAGGCCCCCGCCCTCCTGGTTGTCGCGCTGGTCCACCCGGCGGGCCGCGACGACAGCGTGCGCTGGGCCCAGGAGCTGCTGGGCCAGTGCGAGGGGCTGCTGCCGCCCGAGCTGTTCGCGGCCGCCGCGGCCCGCGGGCGCGAGACCTCCCTCGAGGCAATGGTGGACTGGGTGCTGGCGGCGCCGGGGCCCGAGGCGTAGGGCCGGCCTCGCGACTGTGGGCGGCGAGCGCGGGGACGCCCCTTGTGGTATGCTACTCGTATCACCGATCTTCGGTCGCCGCGGCGGCCGCTACAGCCGGTACGAGTGCCGATGACCACAGCAGCGAGCGAGCGGCGCTACGCCGTCACCGAGCGCACCCACAAGGGCCCCGAGGGGCCGATGCGCTTCTGGGCCTCGGAGCCCCGCCACGGGCTCCCGGTCGTCTTTATCCACGGCTACGGGGCCCTGATCGAGCACTGGCGGCCGATCATGCGCGCCGTGGCCCGCGAGCACAGCTTCTTCGCCCTCGACCTCTACGGCTTCGGCTACTCGGCCCGCCCGGCCGGCCCGCCATCCAAGGAGCGCTGGGCCGACCAGGTGGCCAACTTCCTCGAGGAGGTTGTCGGCGGCCCCGCCGTTGTGGTCGGCCATTCCATGGGCGGCGTGGTCGCCACAGAGGTGGCCAGGCGCCACGGCCGGCTCGCCGGGGCCCTCGTCCTGGTCAACAGCTCGGGCATGCAGCCCTACGAGCGCCCGCTCACGCCGACCGACCGGCTGCTGCTCGACCTGATCGGCGCGCCCGGACTGGGCGAGACCATGGCCGGCCTCTTCGGCAACGAGTGGGGCGTGCGCCAGGGCCTCCTGGCCTCGTACCACCGCAAGGAGCGCGTGACCGACGAGCTGGTGCGCGCCTTCAGCGGGCCGATCAGACGGCACGGCGCGGCCTCGTACCTGGCGGCCACGCGCAGCGCCCAGAAGCTGGTGATCGAGCTGCGCGCGGGCGAGTACGCCGGCCCCGCCCTGCTGATCTGGGGCGAGGAGGATCGCTCGATCCCGCCCTCCGACGCCGCCGCGCTCAGGCGCCTCGTCCTGCCCCAGGCCGAGCTGCGGCTGCTGCCCGACAGCGGCCACTGCCCCTTCGACGAGACGCCCGAGGCGTTCTGCGAGGCGCTGCTGCCCTGGCTGCGGCGGCTGGCCGCCAACTGAGCCCCGCCGCCCGACGAGGTGTACGATGACTGCCCTCACCGCCGAGGTGGTGATCTGCGGCGCCGGCATCGCCGGCGTGGCCGCGGCCTACGAGCTCGCCGTCGTCCACGGGGTGCGCGACGTGCTGCTGGTCGAGCGGGGCGACCCGCTGGCCCTCACCAGCGATAAGTCCACCGAGGCCTACCGCAACTGGTGGCCCGATCCGGCCATGGTCGGCCTGATGAGCCGTAGCCTCGACCGGCTGGAGGCCATCGCCCGCGCCACCGGCAACGCCATCCTGCTCAACCGTCGCGGCTACCTCTACGCCACCGGCGCCGAGGGCGGGCCTGTGGCTATGCGCGCGAGCGCCGAGGCGATCAGCGCCCTCGGGGCCGGCCCCCTGCGCGTGCATGGCCCCGGCGGCGGCGCCGCGCCCTACGCGCCGGCCCCGGCCCACGGCTTCGAGGGCCAGCCCGACGGCGCCGACCTCATCCTCGACCGGGCCCTGCTGCGCGAGCAGTTCCCCTACCTGGGCGAGGGCGTCGTGGCCGCCCTGCACGTCAGGCGGGCGGGCTGGTTT
>DAOLDO010001251.1:0-1822 GCA_035327325.1 Chloroflexaceae bacterium
CGAGCAGTGGCAGCGGCTGGTGGTGCTGCCGGGTGCCGACCCCAGCCTGGCCTTCCAGGCTCGCCAGCTCATCCAGGCGTACAGCCGCTGACCTTTTAACTTTTGGGCCAAAGGGGTAGAAAAAGTTAAAATGGTCTGCTATAATGGGCCCGGAGCAAGACGACTATGAGCAGCCACTACACACTGCTTGGCGTGGAGCCGGGGGCGAGCCAGGAGACGATCGAGGCCGCCTACGCCCGCCAGCGCGAGCGCTACAACCCCGGGCGGGTCGCCGACCTCGACCCCGAGCTGCGCGGGCTGGCCGCCGAGCGCAGCGCCGAGCTCGAGCGAGCCTACGCCATCCTGCGCGACCCGGAGCGCCGGCGCCAGTACGACGCCAGCCTCGGCGGGCCGGGGCGCGCGGTCGGCGCGCGGGCCGCCGAGCGGCGGGGCCTGACGTCGCGCGAGCGCATGTACGCCGCCGCGGGCGTCGTGGCCGCCCTGGCTCTGATTGCGACGATCTGGGTGCTCACCGGGCGCGACGCTGCCACCCAGGCCCAGCCCATGGGCGAGGTCAACCGCGTCGCCCCCGCCTTCGAGGTCCCGGCCCTCGACGGGGGCACGGTCAGCCTTGACGCCTACAAGGGCCAGGTGGTGCTGCTCAACTTCTGGGCCACCTGGTGCGAGCCCTGCAAGCGCGAGCTGCCCGCCCTCGAGGCGGCCCACCAGGAGCTCGGCGACCAGGGCCTGGCGATCATCGGCGTGAACCTGACCGACGACGAGCTGGTCCAGGGGCGCGACCAGACGGCCATCGCTGAGTTCCTCGCCCAGTACGGAGTGACCTACCCCACGGCCCTCGACCTCGAGGGCGAGGTCACCAACGCCTACAGGGTCTTCCCCCTGCCTACCAGCTTCTTCATCGACGGCGAGGGGCGCATCCGTTATGTGCACATCGGCGAGTTAACTCGCGACGACGTGCAGGCGCGCTTTCTGGAGCTGAAGGAGGAGGCGTCGGCATCGCGGGCGCCCTAGTCACGAGGATCCCGATGGAGCAGCGTACAATCCTGGTGGTTGACGACGACCACGGCCTCCGCGAGCTGATCCGCATCAACCTCGAGCACGAGGGCTACGGGGTCATCCAGGCCGCCAACGGCGTGCAGTGCGTCAACGCCGTGCGCGAGCAGCGCCCGGACATGGTCATCCTCGACGTGATGATGCCCGAGATGGACGGCCTCGAGGCTTGCGGCAAGGTGCGCGAGTTCTCCCAGCTGCCGATCCTCATGCTCACCGCCAAGGTGCAGAGCGAGGACGTGATCACCGGCCTCGACAAGGGCGCCGACGACTACCTGATCAAGCCGTTCAACATGGACGAGCTGTCGGCGCGGATCAGGGCCCTGCTGCGGCGCGTGCCGCCGGCCTACAGGCCCTTGGCCGCCGGCGAGGGCCAGATCACCATTGACCAGCAGAAGCGCGAGGTGCGCGTGCGCGGCGAGCCCGTGGACCTCACGCCCACCGAGTACCACCTGCTGCTCATCCTCACCGAGCACGCCGGCAAGGTGGTCGAGCACGAGACCCTGCTGCGCGCCGTCTGGGGCCAGGAGTACACCAAGGACAACGACTATCTCAAGGTCTACATCTGGCACCTGCGCCGCAAGATCGAGGTTGACCCGCGCAACCCCAAGCTGCTGCTCACCGAGTGGGGCGTGGGCTACAGGCTGGTGCCGTAGGGGGCCAGGGTGCCAAATGCAGGCCGGACGACGGAGCCGGCCTGCCCCGTGGCTGCGGCGCTGGCGCGGATTGACAGGCTTTTTCGCCGGGGCTATACTTGTGCGCGTTAAACGTT
>DAOLDO010001252.1:0-1822 GCA_035327325.1 Chloroflexaceae bacterium
CACGCCCGGCGACATCACCGTCGCCGCAAACCGGGTCTCCACCATTCGTCTGGTGAACCCCGACAGCAACATGCATACAGACGGCGGCGGTGTCCATCAGCTGGCCATCCCCGCCCTGGGCGTCGACATCAAGGTGCAGCCGCGCAGCGAGGCATTGGTCACCATCCCAGCCGCCGCGCCAGGCCGCTACGCGTTTTACTGTGACGTCTGCTGCGGCGGCAAGGAGAATCCGACGATGCAGGGGACCCTGATCATTGGCTAGCATCGCTCACGGAGGTTACCTGTATGCAACTGACCCTCCCTGCCGTGATCGGCGCCGGACTGGTCGACAGCCTGAACCCCTGCGCCTTCGCCTTGCTCCTGGTCTTTGTCGCCACCACCCTGAGCATGGTGCAGCATCAGGATGACCTGGCCGGCGTCACCGCCGCGCGCCGCCGGCTGCTGGGCCTTGGCAGCATCTACATCGCCGGGATCTTCCTGACGTACCTGGCCCTCGGGCTTGGGCTCCTCGGTGCGATGGGGCTGGCGAAAAGCCTCAGCGGCACCCACCTGGTGAGCCGGGCGGCCGCTCTGATCGCCCTCGGCCTGGGCCTGCTGGCGATGCAGGAGGCGCTGCTACCCGAACTTGGGACGCGCCTGACCGCCCATATCGACCTCCAGCGGCTTCGTGGTCTGGTGAGCCGGCTCCGCGCCCCCGGGCTCTTCCTCGCCGGCGTGCTGGTTGGGCTCTGTACCGTGCCTTGTGCCGGCTCGGTCTACCTGGCGGTGCTGGCCCTGCTCGCGGCTCAGGCGACTCTGCTGGCGGGGGTGGGCTACCTGGTGCTGTACAACCTGGTCTTTGTCGCCCCGCTCCTCGTCATCCTGGCCCTGGCGGCGAGCCCGACTGTCTATCGCGGCATGGCCCGCTGGCAACTGCACCATCGCCCCTCCCTGAAGCTGGCCGTCGGCGCGGCGACCCTTGCCGTCGGGTTTCTCACGCTCGTAGTAGTCTAGCTTCAGACCAAGTCTGATCTTGGCACGGGCCGGCCCGTAGGGTGGCAGTGGCCCTCGTCCCCAACGACGAGGGCTGCTGCATATCCAGGCACTGTCGACAACAGTCGTACCGTCCAGCTGCCGGCTTGGCCAGGTGAGTCGGCACTTACGAGCGTTGTGGGCTGCTCCGTCACCATTGACACATCGATGCGATCAAGCGGATAAGCGAGACCTTTACCAAGGGCTTTGAGGTACGCTTCCTTACAAGTCCACCAGTCGAAAAATGTAGTCGTTCGTTTTCGTGTTGGCAGCAACTGAAGCGCAATACGCTCCGCATGGGCAAAGTAGCGTTCCACAATTTGCTCTATACCGGGAAGCGGACGGATACGTTCAATATCGACGCCAATTTCGCGCTGATAGGAGCAAGCCACGAGGGCGATTCCGTGCGAGTGCGAGATATTGAATTGTAAGCCACTATTAAGAAAGGTCGGCCCGAGAGTTGGTTTGCCATGTTTCCCATAGGAGAATCGAACTTGGGCGGGCTCAATGCGCAAGTAGCCGGCAAGTATTTTGCGCAGCGCAAGGCGACAAGCGATAAAGCGCTGACAATCGCGCTCAAAATGAAAACGCCCGGCCCGCAGCAACTCTTCCGCTGAAAGAGTGTTAGCGAGCATCAGCTGTGTCTCATCAGGATTGTCGAGATGTACAGTCCAGACATGTATCATGCCCCTCTTTATCTTTGGGCACGCATTTGCCATGGCGAGTGACATATTGTCAACATCTATAATCATCATCATAGTACTACAACGAGAGCTGCATAAACCCATTCCAACCCGCGCTCAGGCCTTGA
>DAOLDO010001253.1:0-1819 GCA_035327325.1 Chloroflexaceae bacterium
GGTGAGGTCCGGAGCGACTGTCAAGCGTAGCGTGCCTGCCTGAAGCCTTGTCTAAGGCGACAAAGCGGGTTTTTAGCGTGCCACTCCTCCTTTCGTCAGTAGCCCATCGCGCTTGTCGAGAAATGGCAATGCGTAGTTTGCCGCATTAGAGCCCGATAAAGTGACACTCGCTGACACCAGAGTACCCTATGATGACATCACGTTCACCGCTGCAACCCAACCTGAAGGAACGGATATGCCCATTGTCACTGCACTCATCTTCAGCCTCGTAACGCTTGCCCTCCTTGGCATCCTGCTGCTGGTTCGGCGCCTGCTTCCTGGCCTCGGCGGCTCCCATACAGGGTTAGATCGCGCTACAATGACTCAAGCTCTAACCCGTCTGGGGGAGCTAGCAGCGATGCAGGGGCAAACGCTCACACTCGTGGTGGCCGGGGGCGCGGCCATGGTGCTGCGCTACAACGCCCGCCTCTCGACACAGGACGTGGACGCCTTCTTCGTCACGCCGCCAGAGCGCCGCGCGACGCGGGCCTGGGCCGCTGTCGTTGCCCGCGAGCTTGGCCTCCCCGCCGACTGGCTCAACGACGGGGCGAAGGGCTACATGCAGGGCGTCAGCTACGGCCCGCTGCTGATCGACGCCCCCGGCATCAAGGTCTACCAGATCGGCTCAGAGCAACTCCTGGCGATGAAGCTCTCCGCGTGGCGAGGCCAGCAGGACATTGATGACGCGGCCACAGTGCTGGCCGACCTTGTGGGGCTGTACAGCGACAAAGGCGCAATCTGGAGCGCCGTTGCCCCCTTCGCCACGGCATTAAAAGCACAGTACGCCTTTGAAGAACTGTGGGAGCGGCTGTATGGCAACGGTTAAGGCTCCTTCCATCACCATCCGTGAGCTTGCTGAGGCGCTGCTGGCCCGTGACGACTTTCGCTTGCGCCTGCTCACGCAGGGATGGCTCCGCGAGTCACCCCATTTTCGTGCTGTGACCCCACCAGACACCGCTGATACCCGTATCCTGGTGGCCGCCGCCGCCTTGCTCGAGCTGCTGGCCGAGCGGGCGGGCCAGCAACCGCCGTCCTGGACGGCGAGCGTCGGCGCCCTGCCGGAACCGTTCTTTGCGGTCGCCTGGGCCGACCGGCCCGGCTTCACGCGCGACCTGTGCCTGAACGAGTCGCCGGAGCCGCTGCGACGGCACAACATCTTCGCCCCGCCAAACTTTTTGGAGATGGCTTGAGCCACACGGAGACGCGCGTGCAGCTCGTTAATGTGACAGCCCTGGCGTTTCTCGACGGCTACCGCGTGCGGTTCACCTTCTCGGACGAGACGACGAAGGAGCTTGATCTGGAGCCGTACCTGACCGGCCCAATCTTTGAGCCGGTGCGCGACCCGACCAGCTTCCATCAGGCGCAGATCGCAGACGGGGCGATCTGCTGGCCCAACGGGGCCGACCTCGACACCCAGGTGTTGCGCTACGGCCTCACCCTGCCAGGTTGGGAGCAGGGTGAAGCGTGATGCGGGGGTGTGGGCGGCCCGGCGAGAGAGCCCACGGCTGTGGACGAGGGAGCGGCGTCTGAAGCTGTTGCTGGTGGCGACGTCGTGTACGCCTTCCTGCTGAGCCTGCTCGACAGTGGTTTGGAGGCGCTACGAGCGGCGATGCTGCGGAAGGGCTCTCACCGCAAAGAAGAACGGGGCCGCCAGGTGGCAGCCCCGCTCTACCGCTTAGACATGGTTCGTATGCGCCTCCCAGTCTGGTGCCGCCGCAGACCTCACCCCCCGCCCCCTCTCCATATTGGAGAGGGGGAGCCGAGCAGAGCGAGGCGGGGG
>DAOLDO010001254.1:0-1812 GCA_035327325.1 Chloroflexaceae bacterium
TCCGCTCAGCTAATAGGGAAAACGAGGCCGTTTACACAACCTACTTGACAGACCCGCGGAAGAATCTTATGTTTTGCCCATCCCTCTTCTGAGGAGCTATAACCGTGGGTGTGCGGCAATGCCTCTGCCTTGAAATGTAAGCAGCAGGCTCCAATAGATTGGGTGTTCCTATTGGGCAGCGCCTTGCAAGTTGCAAACGACCTCTATGTGTGTCGTTCGTTTCACTCAAATCCCGTCTGTCTCGCCTGACAGCTCTTCGGTGGCTGAACACAACGGTCTGGATGCTATCGATCACTTCCCGTTTCTACACATATCTCGGTTGTACGCGCTTATCGAAGCCCTGGGAGAAGACCGAGGGTACGAGCAATCTCCACTGCCTCGCGACGGCTGTTGACCCCAAGCTTGCCATAGACGGTACTCGTGTGTTTGCGCACCGTATTTGGCGCAATCGTGAGCTGGTCGGCGATCTCCTTGTCCGACAGGCGCTCCGCAAGCAAGGCGAGGATCTCTCGCTCGCGATAGGTGAGGGCTTCGAGCCCGGCTCGAGTCACCTGGAGCGTCCTGGCCGCCGGCACAGTGCTCGCCGAGAACTCCATTGCTCCCAAGACCCTGGCCACATACGCAGGCTCCGTCCCCTTGTCGGCGAGGGTCTGAAGCAACGGGCGTAGGCCGGCTCCGCGGTCTGCAAGAGCGCGCAGGTAGCCGCGAGACGCGGCAATAGTCACGGCCTCCTCCAGAGCCTTCAGTGCCTCGTGCGTACGCCTCTGGGCCTGTCGGAGCAGAGCCAGCGTCCCCAGAGCGCAAACCTGGGGTCGCGCGTTGTGCTGCTGCTTCACCTGGATCAGCACATCGGCAATTGCAGCCTCGGCTCGCTCCAGATCGCCGGCCGACCCTGCCCCGATCAGGGCCGCGGCCTTGCTCAGCTGCGGGAGCTCCAGAGCGTACCACGAGCTGCTCCCAAGATGTGAGTCGAGGGCAATCTCTTCCGCCGCCTGCACGGCCACAGGTAGCTCATCTTGTATGAGGGCCACGCGCACCGCGCAGCCCGCTGCCTCGTTGCGGGCGAACGGGCTGCCGACCTCGACGGCGAGCGCTCGTGCCTCCTCAGCATAACCAGCGGCCACCTCTGGCGCCCCTTCAAGCGCCGCGATCACCGCGAGCCCGATCAACGCGCCGAGGGTCACCGCCGCGCTCGTCTGATACCTGCGCTCGACCACCGCCGTGAAGTGGCCCGCGGCGACCACAAGGTCTGAGCGCTCGTAGGCGGCCCGGCCCAGATTTGCCTCCGCGTAGCATACCCAGTAGTCGCTCGCCCGCGAGCCGGCAACCGTGCGACTGAGGCGCTCGGCTTCATCGTGCAGGGCGTCCAGACTCCCCGCTAACCCGTGCATCGCGCAGAGGGTAACGGAGTGACTCAGGTCATCTACTTGCCCCTGCCGCGAGCGCACCTGCGCGCGTCGGGCCTCAATCAGTCGCACGCCCTCGTCATAGCGCCCCGCCGCGACGTGGGCGCGCCCCAGGACCATCAGGGCCTGGCCAGTCAGACTCAGGCTGTGCTCATGATCCAGCACCGCTTGCAGGACGGGGATCGCGTCGTCAAGGCGGCCCTGCACATAGGCTAGTACGCCACGAAGCAGGGCGAGATCTACGGCAAACGTTGTCCAGGGCGGGGGGAGCGTGGCCGCCTGAGGTCCGGCGAGGAGCGTCTCAAGGCGGTTCAGGCTCGCGGCAAGAGCCGGGATGTTCAGTGTGGCGAAGCCGATACGCGCCTCCAGTAACGTGAGCCCGGGGCGGCGCGCAATCAGCGGCTTG
>DAOLDO010001255.1:0-1806 GCA_035327325.1 Chloroflexaceae bacterium
GCCGGCCCTCCCACACCCTCCCGCGCGAGGGCTTCGCCCTTCGAACCCTCCAGCATGACGGCCCTACCGTGCCGCCCGGCGCTGCTGCCATGCCCCGTGGGCGCTGCCGTTCAGGTCGCCCCGGCGCGGGTGCGCGCCCCGGCCGGCCCCACCGTCCCGGCGGAAGCTGTCCCGCGCAGCGCGCCCGCCCGTGCTTGTGCCCGGCAAACTGTCTGAAGGCGCTGGTACGTGTACCGATCCTTGAGGACTGAGGCATGGCAGGGTGGGCGATCAGGCCGGCAGAGCCTCCAAATTGGGGGTCGAGGGGGCAGCGCCCCCCGCGCGGGAGGGTGTCGGGAGGGCCGGCGGCGGCCCTCCTGACAGACAGCGGGCATGGGCCGCCAGCCCACACAGGAGGCGCCGGGGCGAAGCCCACGCTATCATGGGGCCAGGGGCGCCCCGCCCCCCACATAGCGCGGCCCCCGGCCGCAAGGAGCCCCCATGCCCGGCGCCCTCGACGGCCTCCTCGTCCTCGACCTCAGCCGCGTCCTCGCCGGCCCCTACGCCACCCAGCTCCTGGGCGACTTCGGCGCCCGCGTCGTCAAGGTCGAGCAGCCGGGCCGCGGCGACGAGACCCGCGCCTGGGGCCCGCCCTTCACCCCCGGCGGCCAGAGCGCCTACTTCCTCGCCGCCAACCGCAACAAGGAGAGCCTGGCCCTCGACCTCAAGACCGCCGGCGGCCGGTCCGTCCTGCGCGACCTCGCCCGCCGCGCCGACGTCCTGATCGAGAACTTCAAGGTCGGCACCATGGACGCCCTCGGCCTCGGCTATGGGGCCCTGCGCGCCGAGAACTCCGGCCTGGTCTACTGCGCCATCACCGGCTACGGGCAGGACGGCCCCTACGCCGCGCGGCCCGGCTACGACACGGTCATCCAGGCCCAGGGCGGCCTGATGAGCGTCACCGGGGCCGCCGACGGCGAGCCCCAGAAGGTCGGCGTGGCCGTCGTAGACATCACCGCCGGCCTCTACGCCGCCACCAGCATCCTCGCCGCCCTGCAGCACCGTGCGCGCACCGGCGCGGGCCAGCAGATAGACCTGGCCCTCTTCGACGTGCAGCTCAGCTGGCTCGCCAACGTCGGCTCGGCCTACCTGGTCTCCGGCCAGGCGCCCGAGCGCTACGGCAACGCCCACGCCACCATCGTGCCCTACCAGCCCTTCCGTGCCAGCGACGGCCACCTCATGGTCGCCGTAGGCAACGACGGCCAGTTTGCGCGCCTCTGCGCCGCCCTGGGGCGCCCCGAGTGGGCCGCCGACCCGCGCTTCGCCAGCAACCCCGCCAGGGTCGCCAACCGCGAGACGCTCGTCCCTATGATCGAGGCCATCTTCGCCGGGCGTCGCGTTGCCGAGTGGGAGCGCGACCTGGTCGCCGCGGGCGTGCCCTGCGGCCCCGTCAACGACGTGCCCGCGGCCCTCGCCGACCCCCAGGCCCTGGCCCGCCAGATGGTACGCGAGGTGACCGACGACCGCGGCGAGGTTGTTCGCCTTGTCGGCCCCGCCCCCCGCCTGAGCGTCACCCCGCCCGCGGTCCGCTTGGCGCCCCCCCGCCTCGGCCAGCACACCGAGTCCATCCTGCGCGACCTCCTCGGCTACGACGAGGCCCGCCTCGCCGCCCTGCGCGCCGACGGCACGATCTGAGGCGCGGACGTCCCGCCCCGGCGCGGTCGCCCCGGCGCGGCGGTCGGCGAACGGGCCCCGGCGCGGTCGTTGGGGAATGGGCCCCGGCGCGGCGGGCGCCGAATGGGCCTCGGAGGCGCGCCCCACCGTGGG
>DAOLDO010001256.1:0-1806 GCA_035327325.1 Chloroflexaceae bacterium
GCGGCGCGGAGGAGCACGGCGCGGGCGGGGCGGCCGGGCGCGCGGTGGGTGGCGGAGCGGCGCGCGGGGGCGGCGAGGCGGCGGCGCGCGGGGCGTGGTCTGTCCGCGGGGCACCTGGCCTGCGGAGCTCCTGGGCTCCCGGCCTCGGGGCCTCGCCGGGCGGGGGCGCGACCAGGGCCTCGACCACGGCCAGCTCGAGGGGGAGGTGGCCGTAGGGGCTGGTGCGCAGCTGGTGGTCGAGCCCGCTGAGCACCTTGAGCCAGTGGAGCACGCGGGGCACCTCGGCGCGGGCGGCCCAGGCGGCCATCAGCTCGCGCTCGTCCTCACCGGCGTCGGCCAGGGCCTGGTCGCCCGAGGCGAGCAGCAGCAGCAGGGCCCGCAGCCGGTCCACCAGGTCGCGCGTGAACTGGCGGATATCGGCCCCCTGGTCGGCCACGCCGCCGACGGCCCGCAGGGCGGCGCCCGCGTCGCCGTCGAGCAGGGCGTCCACCAGGGCGTAGACCTCGGCGGCGGCGGTCATGCCGAGCAGGCTGTGGACCTGGGCGAGGGTGACGGCGCCGCCGCTGAACGAGGCGAGCTGCTCGAGCACGCTGAGGGCGTCGCGCATGCTGCCGGTGGCGGCGCGCGCGATCGCCTCGGGGGCGCCCTCCTCGAGGGCCAGACCCTCGGCCTCGGCGATGCGGCGCAGGTGGGCCGCCGTGGCGGCCACGCCGTGGCGGGTGAAGGTGAAGCGCTGGCAGCGCGAGAGGATGGTCGCGGGGACCTTGTGGACCTCGGTGGTCGCCATGATGAAGATGGCGTGGTCGGGCGGCTCCTCGAGGGTCTTCAGCAGGGCGTTGAAGGCCGCCGTCGAGAGCATGTGCACCTCGTCGAGCACATAGACCTTGGCGCGCAGCTCGGCGGGGCGGAACTGCACGCGCTCGATCAGCTCGCGGGCGTCCTCGACCGAGGTGTTCGAGGCGGCGTCCATCTCGATCACGTCCACGGCGCGGCCCTCGGCGATGGACACGCAGGCGGGGCACTGGCCGCACGGCCGGGCGGCCGGGTCGGCCGCGAGGCAGTTGACGGCCTTGGCCAGCAGGCGGGCCATGCTCGTCTTGCCGACGCCGCGCGGCCCGGTGAAGAGGTAGGCGTGGGCGACCCGCTCCTCCACGATGGCGTTGCGCAGGGTCTGGACGACGTGCTCCTGGCCGACGAGTTCGGCGAAGGTCTGGGAGCGCCACTTGCGGTAGAGCGATTGCGAAGCCATCCTGCCTCTCTGCTGCGCCGGGTGGCCCCATTATACCATGTAGAACACCCGGTCGGAATGGCGCGGGGGCGCGCCATCCCTGGCAGCGGCAATGGCGAGATGGTATACTCAAAGCATCCGTCGCGGGCCCCGCGGCGTACTGATGAGATGAAGAGAACGCGCGCGCCGCAGCCCCGGCCGGCACGCATACACGCATAGACGCTATGGTCACGACGACAGGAACAGCCAAACCCGCACGCGCCCACGGGCGCCTCAGGCTCCAGCGGGCCTACTGGACCCTCGGCAACCTGCTGCTCTTCGGCGGCCTCTACCTGCTGCTCTACGTCGGCGGGATCTACGCCGAGGTCTCGTACCACCGCATGGCCGCCCGCGGCGACTCCGACATCGAGGCGCCCCGCATCGTGATGAGCGAGATTGACGTCGCCGCCCGCCCGCGCCCCGCCTCGCCCCCGACCGTCGCCCAGGCCCCCGCCCAGGCCCCCGCGTCCGCCGCGCCCGCCGCCGCGGCGCCGGCCCGGCCCGCCGCCGCCGAGGCGCCGGCTCAGCCCGCGCCCGTG
>DAOLDO010001257.1:0-1805 GCA_035327325.1 Chloroflexaceae bacterium
GGCGCGGTTGCTCTCGGCGATGTGCTGGCCCTCGACCACGTCGCTCTCGTTCTCGACCGTCGCGACGTAGCCCTTGGGCAGCGTGTACTCGTCGGTGTAGACCTCGGAGGCCACCACCCTGATCGAGCGCACGCCCTCGTCGTCCTTGGCGATCTGCACCACCCCGTCAATCTCGGCCAGCAGCGCCTTGCCCTTCGGCACGCGCGCCTCGAAGATCTCCTGCACGCGCGGCAGGCCCTGGGTGATGTCGTCGGCCGAGGCCACGCCGCCGGTGTGGAAGGTGCGCAGCGTCAGCTGGGTGCCCGGCTCGCCGATCGACTGGGCCGCGATGATCCCGCAGGCCTCGCCGATGTCCACCAGCTTGCCCGTCGCCAGGTTGCGCCCGTAGCACAGCCGGCAGATGCCGTGCTCGGCCTGGCAGCTCAGGGTCGAGCGCACGTACACCGAGGTCACGTTGTGATCGGCCAGGAAGTTCGCCACGTCCTCGTCAAGCTCGGTGTTGCGGTCCGCCAGCAGCTCGCCCGTCGCCTTGTCGTAGATGGGCGCCGCCAGCACGCGGCCCACGATGCGCACCGGCAGCCGCTCCATCAGCTCGTCGTCGTCGGCGCTGTGCAGCCAGACCCCGTCCTCGGTGTCGCAGTCCTCGATCGTCACGATCACGTCCTGGGCCACGTCCACCAGGCGCCGCGTCAGGTAGCCGGCGTCGGCCGTGCGCAGCGCGGTGTCGGCCAGGCCCTTGCGGCCGCCGTGGGTCGAGACGAAGTAGTCCAGCACCGAGAGGCCCTCGCGGAAGTTGGCCTTGATCGGCAGCTCGATGATCCGGCCCGTCGGGTCGGACATCAGGCCGCGCATGCCGGCCATCTGCGAGATCTGGTTGATGTTGCCGCGGGCGCCCGAGGTTGACATCATGGCCACGGGGCCGTGCGGGTCCAGGTTCTCCTTCACCGCGTTGATCGTCTGCTTGGTCGCCTCCTGCCAGATCCGCACCACCTCCTGGTAGCGCTCCTCCTCGGTGATCAGGCCGCGCCGGAACTGCTTCTCGACGTCGCTGACGTGGCCCTCGGCGTCGCCGATGATCTCGTACTTCTTCTCAGGCACCTCGATGTCGTTGATGCCGATCGTCATGCCGCCCAGGGTCGCGTACTTGAAGCCCAGGGCCTTGATCATGTCGGCCTGCTGCGCGGTCATCTCCGAGCCGTAGATGCGCGCCATCTCCTGCTGCGACTTGTTGCCGTGCACCGCCCGCACCTCGTCGAACTCCTCCTCGCCCAGGTTCTTGAGGTTGGTGTAGTACTGGTAACAGTCGGCGATGATCTCCTTCAGGCCCTTCTTGTCCACCAGCCTGTTGCGGAAGCGCAGCGGCGGCAGCAGCTGCTGGTTCATCAGCACGCGCCCGATCGTGGTCTCGATCAGCATGCGCGGCGTCCCGTCCTCGGCCGGGCTCAGGATGCGCGTGTTGTGGGCCCGGTCGTTCTTGCCCGCGGGCTCTCCCTCCATCCTGATCCAGATCGGCGCCTGGATGTCCACCAGGCCCTGGTCGTAGGCCAGCATGGCCTCGTCCACGTTGCCGAACTTCTTGCCCGCGCCCTTGGCCTGCTCCTTCACCATCGAGATGTAGTAGCAGCCCAGCACGATGTCCTGCGAGGGAGTGATGATCGGGTCGCCGTGGGCCGGGCTGAGCAGGTTGTACTTGCTCAGCATGCGCGAGCGGGCCTCCTCCTGGGCCTTGCGCGACAGCGGCACGTGCACCGCCATCTGGTCGCCGTCGAAGTCGGCGTTGAAGGCCGCGCAGACCAGCGGGTGCA
>DAOLDO010001258.1:0-1805 GCA_035327325.1 Chloroflexaceae bacterium
ACAGGGGGCGGGAGGCTCGCCCTGCTGACGGCGGGCCTCCTCCTGGCCGCGCTGCTCTCGGGCATCGCGGAGAGCAGTGCGGGCGCCGGCCCTGCCTCGCTCGCCCTGGCCTGCCCCTCAGGGCAGACCACCTGGCTGCGCGGCCAGGCGACCCCAGGCAGTGCACTCATCGCTCACTTCAACGCGGCCGCGGTGGGTGGGGACAGTGCCGGGCCGGATGGAACCTGGGCAATCCCGCTGACAGTCCGAGAACGCCCCGGCATCTACTCGGTAGAAGTTAGGGATCGTCAGGACGGGCACACCGTCGCGACGTTCACCTGCTACGTCGACGTACCGGTCGGGGCCGCGCCAACGGGCACTCCGACCGCGCGACCGGAGGGGTCACCATCAGCCGGGGCGCCCAACTCCCCATCCGCTACCTCTCCCGCGGGGTCGACTACGCTCCCAGCGACCATCGCGTCGGCCGAGCAGGAAGGGCCCCGGGCGGCTACTTTCACCCCGTCCAACTCTGGCGGCTCGCCCACCTCCGAAGCGGACGTGGCGCCGAGCGAGCCGGCGACGCCGATGCCGGTTGCGTCGGCGACACCGACGCCAACAGGGACGACAAGCCCATCGCCCGACACACCGAGCGCGATCGCCATCCTGGCCGTGCAGCCCCACGACCCGACACAGCCCGAGCTCTTCGAGTACGTGCTGCTCGAGAACCTCCAGCCAGCTCTACAGAACCTCGCTGGCTGGTCGCTGAAGCACGCGAGCACGGGCGAGGTCTACACCCTGCCAGTGCTCACGGTGCCCGCCGAAGGGCTGGTCGCTATCTGGAGCGGCGACGGAGTGGACGACCCGGAGACCGGCACGCTCTACTGGCCCGCCGACCAGGGGCGCTGGTCGGCGGGTGACACCGCCGAGCTCCGCTCGCCCGACGGCCAGCTCGTCAGCACACTGATCGTTTCCCCTGAACCAGATAGCTCCTCCGAAGGAACAAGCCCATGAGTCTCGATAGCACCGAGCGGCAGATGCCTCCCCCGGCATCTCCCAGGCCAAACCGCAGCCGGCCCTCGCCGCTGGCAGCCCGTGCGGCGGCCCTGCTCCAGCGCCGGCGTGCGGAGGCAGCCGGCGCAAGCCAGCATACCTCGCCTGGCCAGGCGCCGTCGGCTCCCCCGGACAGCGAGGGATGGCAGGCCGACCTGAACCGGGTTCAGCTCACCGGTCGCCTGGCCCGCGAGCCGCTGCTGCACGACGTCGGCGACCACCGCGTCGCTAGTCTGCAGCTCGTCAGCGAGCGCCGCTGGCGCACTGCGCCGGGCGTGGTCATCCGCGACCACAGCTGGCACCGCCTCACCGCCTGGGAAGACCTCGCCGACCTGTGCGGGCGGCTGCTCCACGCCGGCGACCGCATCTACGTCGAGGGCCAGCTTCGCCCGATCTCCGGCCAGGGAGGTGCGATCCTAACCTACGAGATCGTGCTCGACCGGCTGATCCTGCTCGCCCGCGGCCCTCCGCAAGCGCGTGAGGCCACCCGTCCATACGACCTTCTCGGCCCACACTTGCCAGAGTGAAAGCACCGCTCTTCGCCTGCCCCTTGCCTCGCAGCCGTCGCCGACGGCCCTACCAAAGGAGTCCCTGGTATGACTCACCAACCGCCGCGCACCTGGATTGTGCGCCCCCAGACCCTGGCCCTGCTCGCCCTGATGGCCCTCCTGGCTGCGCTCACCCCGCTCAGCGTGGCGCCGCCCGTCGACGCGGCCCCAGCCTGCCCGGCCGATAAGAGCCACCTCGTGCCCTGGAAGGGCGGGCGCTGGTTCCTA
>DAOLDO010001259.1:0-1804 GCA_035327325.1 Chloroflexaceae bacterium
GCCCCCCTCCCCGCCGATCTGGGCCTCGCCGCGGGCGATCGTCTCGCGCCACTCGGCCAGGGGGCGGCCCGCCGCGCACTGCACCGCGATCTGGGCCCAGGGCACGCCGGTGGCCTTGGCCACGAAGGGGATGGTGCGCGAGGCCCTGGGGTTGACCTCGAGCACGTAGACCACGCCGTCCTTCATAGCGTACTGGACGTTCATCAGGCCGACCACGCCGAGCTCGCGGGCCAGGCGCACGGTGTGCTCGCGCATGGCGGCCACGTGCTCGGGGGCGACCATGTAGGTCGGGATGACGCAGGCGCTGTCGCCGGAGTGGACGCCGGCCAGCTCGATCTGCTCCATGATCCCCGCGATCACCACCTCGCGCCCGTCGGCCACACAGTCCACGTCCATCTCGAAGGCGTCCTCGAGGAAGCGGTCAATCAGCACCGGGTGCTCGGGCGACGCGTCCACCGCCTCGCGCATGTAGCGCTCGAGGGTCTCGTCGTCGTAGACGATCGCCATGGCCCGCCCGCCCAGCACGTAGGAGGGCCGCACCACCACGGGGTAGCCGATCTGCGTGGCGACCGTGTGGGCCTCCTCCCAGGAGGTGGCGCTGCCGTGGGCCGGCGCGGGGATGCCCAGCCGGTCGAGCAGGGCCCCGAAGCGGTCGCGGTCCTCGGCCAGGTCGATCGCCTCGGGCGGGGTGCCCCAGATCGGCACGCCGGCGGCCTCCAGGGCCCTGGCCAGCTTCAGCGGCGTCTGCCCGCCGAACTGCACCAGCACGCCGTCGGGGCGCTCCAGCTCGACCACGTTCAGCACGTCCTCGAGGGTCAGGGGCTCGAAGTAGAGCCGGTCGGCCGTGTCGTAGTCGGTCGAGACCGTCTCGGGGTTGCAGTTGACCATGATCGTCTCGAAGCCCATGGCCCGCAGCCCCAGCACGGCGTGCACGCAGCAGTAGTCGAACTCGATGCCCTGGCCGATCCGGTTGGGGCCCGAGCCGAGGATGAGCACCTTCCTGCGCCCGGTCGGCTCGCTCTCGTCCTCGCTCTCGTAGCTCGAGTAGAGGTAGGGCGTGAAGGCCGGGAACTCGGCCGCGCATGTGTCCACGCGGTGGAAGGTCGGGAGGATGCCCAGGGCCTTGCGGCGCTCGCGCACGGCCAGCTCGGCGTCCCAGGGCCGGCGCAGGGTGGGCGCGCGCAGCAGGAAGGCCAGCTGGGCGTCGGAGAAGCCCATGCGCTTGGCCTGGCGCAGCAGGTCGGCCGGGGCGCTGGCCAGGTCGAAGGCGCGCAGACGGCCCTCGAGGTTGACGATCTGCTCGAGCTGGTCGAGGAACCAGGGGTCAATCTTCGTCAGGGCGGCGATCTGCTCGACGCTCATGCCGCTCTGCAGGGCGTAGCGGATGTAGAAGAAGCGCTCGGGGCTGGGCGTGATCAGCCGCTCGCGCAGCCGCTCGGGGTTGATCCGGTCCTTGCCGTCGGCGCCCCAGCCGGCGCGGCCCTGCTCGAGCGAGCGCCAGGCCTTCTGGAAGGCCTCGGGGAAGGTGCGGCCGATCGCCATCACCTCGCCGACCGACTTCATCGCGGTGGTCAGGGTCTGGTCGGCCTGGGGGAACTTCTCGAAGGTCCAGCGCGGGATCTTCACCACCACGTAGTCGAGGGTCGGCTCGAAGCTGGCCGGCGTCTCGCGGGTGATGTCGTTGGGCAGCTCGTCGAGGGTGTAGCCGACGGCCAGCTTGGCGGCGATCTTGGCGATCGGGAAGCCGGTGGCCTTGGAGGCCAGGGCCGACGAGCGCGAGACGCGCGGGTTCATCTCGATCACG
>DAOLDO010001260.1:0-1802 GCA_035327325.1 Chloroflexaceae bacterium
CCCCCGTGTAGCGCGTGCGCCCGGCGGGGCGTAGGTTGTGGCGCCGGTCGGCGTCGAGGGACTCCGCGATCCGGCTGGCGACCGCCTCGGGCGGCTCGTCGGGCCCGAAGTAGACGGCGGCGTCGCCGGCGGTGGCCCGCAGCGGCGGGATGTCCCGGCAGAAGATCGGGATGCCGGCCAGCCCCGCCTCCAGGGCGGGGATGCCGAACCCCTCGTAGCGGCTCGGGAAGAGCAGCCCGTCCGCCAGCCGGTACAGGTCGGCCAGCATCGCGTCGGAGACGGGGCGCGGCCGACCCTCGGCGTCGGTGAAGCGCTCGTAGAGGAAGACCGCCCCCTCGCCCGCCCCCGAGCCCTCGCGCAGGGCCAGCAGCTCGGCCAGGTAGGCCGCGTTGGCCGGGTTGTGGGGCCCGGGCGGCCCGGTGACCACCAGGCGCGCGTCGCGCCCCGACCGGCGCATGGCGCCCGTCACCGCCACGGCCAGCTCGATGTTCTTGCGCCTGGTGATGCGGGCCGGCAGCAGCAGCAGCGGGTCGGCCTCGAGCAGGCCGAGCTCCCGGGCCAGCCCCGCCGTCTCCGGCTCGAGCTTGAGGAAGCCCGCCAGGTCCACCCCCGGCGTCACCACGGCGATCGCCTCGGGGGGCAGGCCCAGCAGGCGCGCCAGCATGTCCCGCCGGTCCTCCGACACCACCACGTAGGTGGTGCGCGGCCAGGGCACCCGCAGCAGGTCCCACGGGTGGCCGGGGTGCAGCTCGGGGCGGTAGAGCGGGTCGAGCCAGGCGAAGTCGTGGCACCAGGCCAGCAGCCGCGGCAGCCGCCCCTCGTCGTGGAGGCGGCGCAGGGCCGCGGTGAAGGCAAGGTTCTTGTGCAGGCTCAGCACGTTGTGCACGATCGCGGCCTCGACGCCGGCCAGGGCGTCGGCCAGCCAGGCCGCGAGCCGCCCGACCAGCTCGTTGAAGGCGGGGCTGACCACGCCGGCCGCCAGCTCGACGGCCAGGGCCTCGACCAGCTCGCCCCGCGAGCCCAGCTCGGGCAGCAGGCGCAGCCCGACGCCGGGGCCGACCTCGCCGCCCTTGCCGGCGACGATCAGGGCGCGGCGGCCGTCCGCGGCCAGGGCTCGGGCGTGGGCCGCCATGGTGATCTCCACCCCGCCCACGTAGGGTGGGCCCGCATAGTGGAGGATGGCCACGGCGCTCATCGGATCTCTCCCCGGCTCACCCGGATCGCCAGGTCAATGAAGCAGGCCGCCGACCAGCCGAACATCGGCGCGGCCTTGGGCGGCGGCTCGCCGGTGACCGGGTGGTAGTACTCGTAGATGTCGGGCTGGCCCATCACCAGGCGCATGGTCTGCTCGGCCAGGTCGCCCGCCACGGCCTGGTAGCCCGTGCGCTGCAGGGCCTCCACGAAGATATAGTTGATGTTGATCCAGACCGGGCCGCGCCACATCTGGTGCGGGTCATGCCGCGGGTCCGAGAGGGCCACCGTGGGCAGCGGGTGGGCCGACCAGAAGGCCGCCGGGTCGCGCAGGTGGGCCACCAGCCGCTCGTTGATCGGCGTCGGCAGCGTCCCCGTCCAGAGGGGGTAGAGGCTGAACGGGGTCAGCACGCGGATCGGCCGGTGCTCGTGCTGCGACCAGAACAGGCCCGCGTCGGCGTCGTAGAAGTGCTCGACCATGCGCCGCGCCAGGGCCTCGGCGCGGCTGCGCCAGAGGTTGGCCTCGCGCATGCGGCCAAGCACGCGGGCCATCTTGCTCCGGGCCTCCATCTGCAGGCAGAGGTAGGCGTTCAGGTCCACCGCCTCCACCG
>DAOLDO010001261.1:0-1796 GCA_035327325.1 Chloroflexaceae bacterium
CGATCTGGCGCGTCACCAGGATGTCCTCGGGCGAGGGCGAGGGGTCGCCGCTGGGGTGGTTGTGCGCCAGGATGAGGGCCGCCGCGTTGAGGCGGATCGCCTCCTTGAAGACCTCGCCTACGCGCACCTGGGCGCTGTTCACCGAGCCGATGTAGATGGTCACCACCTGCAGAACGCGGTTCTTGTTGTCGAGGAGCACCGCCCGCAGCTCCTCCTGGTCAAGATGGCCCATCTCGGCCATAAGCAGGCCGGCGGCGTCGGACGGGCTCTTGATCTGCTCGCGGGGGGCGGGGCGCAGCAGGTCGGCCAGGGCCAGCAGCAGGGCGCGGGCCTCGGCCGGCGTGTCGGGGCTGAGCGCCTGGCTGATGGCGTCGGCCCGGCACTCGGGGGTGGCGCCGCTGAAGGCGCGGCGGAGCTTCGCCGGGGTGATGTAGGCGGCCAGGGCGTCACGGAGCTGGCGGGCGGGCGGGGTGGCGCGGGTCGGGGTGGTCATCCTCTTCCTCGGCTATAGAGCGGGCGCCCCCGGCCAGTACCAGGGGCGCCCGAGAGCTTACGGGCGCCAGGAGTAGCGGCAGTAGCCGCGCTCGTTCGCATCCTCGCCAGGGCCGGCCTTCTTGGGGCAGAAGAAGGTGCCGCGGTCGTTCTCGCGCAGGGGCGTGCGGTGGGTGGGGCAGCAGGGTTTCCCATCGGGCTGAAACAGCGGCTCGGCCCTCGGCGCCCTCGGCTTGCCGCCGGCCTGGGCGGGCGCGGCCTCGGGGCGCGGGCTGTAGCCGAGCTCGGCGAGGCGGACCAGGGCGGCGCTCACTCGCTCGGCGGGCAGGCTCAGGTGGACGTCTACCGGCCAGCCGTCGAGGGCGGCGCGAACGGTCAGGTCGAGAGGCGGGCGGGCGCTGCTATCGGTGCTCATCGGTGTGCCTTTCGGAAGGGGTTGCGGCTGGCCGGCTGGGCGGGCCGGGTCGCCTCGACGGCGGCGACGGCCTGGGCGATGGTGCAGCCGCTCACGGCGACCAGGCGGCAGACGCGGGTGCGCTCGTCGGCGCTGAGAGCCTGGAAGCGGGCCTGGGTCGCGGGATCAAGGTGGGGGTGGTCGTTGTGTGTACCGTTCGTGGAAGCCATGAGATACGCCTTGCTCAGAAGGGAATATCGGAGCCGTCGTCAACGTAGGGGGCCGGCACGCAGACGGGGCGGGCGCGGCGGGCGGCCCGGATGTGCGCCCATTCGTAGGCGTCGGGCGGACCGCCCTGCGGCCTGGGGGCCGGCACGTCGAAGGGGTCGGGTTCGGGCAGGTCGAGGGCGAGCTGCTGGGGGCGGGGGTGGCACACCGGGCAGAGGCGCGGGCCGCACTTGCGGTTCTTCAAGCGGCGCTCGGTGCTGCGGTCGCCGGGCCAGGTGGCGGCGAGCTTCCAGCCGATGCCGCGCTCAAGGGCGACCTGGGTGAGCCGGGCGCCGCGACCGGCGGCGTGCTCGGCCAGGCGGGCGGCCAGGTCGCCGGCGTAGCCAAGGTAGTGCTGACAGGTGTGCCGGTCGGAGATGGGCGCGTCGAAGTGAAGCAGATAGACGGTCATCGCCTTGCCCTGGGGAAGTGTGGGGCGGCCGAGGGCGCCGCCCGCTGCTACGCCGCCCGGCTCAACCGCTCGAAGACCAGCCCGTCGAGGGTCGTCTCGCCCTCCTGGTAGGTGCGGGCGAAGCCGCACAGCTCGCCGTCCAGGTAGAGGGCAAAGTCCTTCGTCTCGGGGTCGTAGATGATCTCGCGGTCGCTGCGGGTGGGCTCGGGGGCGGGGCGGGCGGGGCGGGCC
>DAOLDO010001262.1:0-1795 GCA_035327325.1 Chloroflexaceae bacterium
TGCATCGTGGCGGTGCTGGCGGCCCGCAGCGCCCACCCGATGCTCACCATCCGGGCGGCCGGCCTCGGCGTGGCCGCGGCGGCCTTCCTCTCCGAGGTGGCCTTCTGGCTGATTGACGCGCCGACGCTGCAGCTGGGGGCGCTCACCGGCGTGCTGGTGCCGATGCTGCTCTTCGCGGGCATGAACGGCTCGCTCTCGACCATCCTCTCGCTCGGCGTGTTCAACCTGGTGAGCCGGGCGGCCGGCCAGGTGACGCCGCTGCAGCTGATGGAGCTGGCCCATCCATCGCGGCCCCTGCTGCGCAAGCTGATCCGCGAGGCCCCCGGCACCTACTACCACAGCGTGGCGGTGGGCAACCTGGCCGAGGCCGCGGCCGAGGCCGTGGGCGGCGACGCCCTGCTGCTGCGCGTGGCGGCCTACTACCACGACATCGGCAAGACCATCCGGCCCTATTTCTTCACCGACAACCAGATGGGCCGTGAGAATGTGCACAACGAGCTCGACCCCTACACCAGCGCGCAGATCATCATTGACCACGTGCGCGAGGGGGTTAAGATGGCCAGGGCCGCCGGGCTGCCCGACCAGGTGGTGGACTTCATCTCAAGCCACCACGGCACGGGGCTGATCAAGCACTTCTACCAGCAGGCCCTCCAGCAGCAGGACAGCGTGCGCGAGGAGGACTTCCGCTACCCCGGCCCGCGCCCGCGCACCCGCGAGCAGGCGATCATGATGCTGGCCGACTCGGTCGAGGCGACGGTGCGCTCCAAGGCCCAGAACGGCAAGCTCGCCCCCGCACGCGGCGACGACGTGCGCGTGTCCGGGGCCGCCAGCGGCGCCCAGAGCCTGGACGAGCTGGTCCAGCAGATCATCGAGACGCGGGTGCGCGAGGGCGAGCTCAACGAGTCGCCCCTCACCATGGCCGAGCTGGCCCAGATCCGCCAGGCTTTCGTGGTGAGCCTCCAGTCGATCTACCACCCGCGGGTGGACTATACGCCGGCGGCGGGGCGGTGATGTGAGGTGTGATGTGTGAGGTGTGACACTTGCACGCCGTGCTCGTGGCGGAATCACACCTCACAGCGCGAGCGTCACCCGAGGCGCAGCGAGGGTTTGACGTCGAGGGACCAGTCGCTCTGGACGCCGGCGGCGAAGCGGTAGTGGGCGGCGGCGGCGACCATGGCGGCGTTGTCGGTGCAGAGGGCCAGGGGCGGGTAGCGCACGGGCACCGGGGCGCGCCGGGTCAGCTCCTCGCGCAGGCGGGTGTTGGCGGCGACCCCGCCGGCCAGCAGGATGGCGGTGGCCCCGTGGCGCGCGGCGGCGTCGGCGGCCTTGGCCGCGAGCACATCCACGACCGACTCCTGAAAGGCGTGGGCCAGCTGCCCGACGAAGGCCCCGTCCAGGGGCGCCGGCGGCGCCGCCGGGGGCGCGGCCTGGGCCCTGCCCCGCTGCTCGGCCGGGCGGCCCCTGGCCGGCTTGCGCTCGGGCGCCTGGGGCATGCGCGCCGCCAGCTCCTGGCGCTCCTGGACCTTGTGAAGCACGGCGGTCTTAAGGCCGCTGAACGAGAAGTCGTAGCTGTCGCGCAGCCAGGCCCGCGGCAGGGCCCCCGCCGGGGCGACGCCCTGGGCGGCGCGCTGGATGGCCGGGCCGCCGGGATAGCCGAGGCCGAGGATGCGGGCGACCTTGTCGAAAGCCTCGCCCACGGCGTCGTCGCGGGTCTGGCCGAGCAGCTCGTACGCGCCGTGGTCTTTCAGCAGGGCCAGCAGCGTGTGGCCGCCACTCACCACGAGCGCCACCAGGG
>DAOLDO010001263.1:0-1795 GCA_035327325.1 Chloroflexaceae bacterium
GCCGAGGTCGGCGGGCGGGGCGCCTCGCCCGCAGCCCCCTTGCCATGTTCCTGCTCGGCGCGGGCGTCACGGCGGTGACGCTCTCGGTCTCGGTGTCTGTGTCGGCCCTGGTGCCCCTCGCCGCCCGCGGGCTGGTGCGCCGCGAGCGGGTGGTGCCCTACATTATGGGCGCCAACATCACCACCTTTGTGGACACGCTGGTGGCGGCCCTGCTGATCGGCGGGCCGCCGGCCTTCATCATCGTCCTGGTCGAGATGGTCAGCGTGGCGGCGGTCTCGCTCCTGGCCCTGCTGCTCGTCTACCACCGCCTCGAGCGGCTGCTCCTGCACCTGCAGGCGGGCGTGATGCGCGACCGGAGGGCCATGCTGGTCTTCGTCGCGGCCCTGGTCTGCGTGCCGCTGGGCCTGTTGGCGCTGTAGCGGCGCAACACGCCGCGCCGCTACGGCGCCCCCACCTCGCGCACCGCGGCGGCCAGGCCGAGCTCCTCGAGGGCGGCCAGGAGCTGGGGGTCGCTGTCGGGGGGGTAGCGCCACCATTCGACGTCGAGCGGGCGGTCGGGGATGACCCCGCGCCCCTCGAGCAGGGTGCCGTCGGGCAGTCTGTAGGCCACCTGGGCCACCAGGAGCCGCGAGCCGTCGTCGAAGGTATAGCTGTAGAGGTTTTCGGTGTTGCCGGCGCTCGGCAGGCCGACGACCCTGGCCCGGCCGAGGGCCTGCATGCCGCCGGCGAACATCTCGGCGGCGCTGGCGGTGTCGGGGCCCACGAGGATGGCCACGGGCACGCCAGCGAGGCCCGCGATGGTCTTCCCGGCGGGGATGGCCTGGTCCTCGTTGATGCTGCGGCCCCTGGTGCTGCCGATGCTGCCGCCGTCGTGGAAGAGGGCGACCGTGTTGCGCATCAGGTGGACGTAGCCGCCCGAGTTGGCGCGCACGTCCACCACCAGGCCGCGCAGGGGCGCCTGGGCGAGCAGGCCCTCGACGGCGGCGCGGACCTTGGCGTCGAGCTCCTCGATGTAGAAGCTGGGGATCTCGATCACGCCGACGGCGCCCGGGAGCAGGCGGGCCCGCACCTGGTTGAAGGCGTCGAGGGGGACGGGCTCGCGGATCACCACCAGCTCGCGGGGCGGCTCGTCGCCGCTGCGCACGGTGAGGGTCACGGGGGTGCCCGGGTCGCCGCGCACGACGCTGATGGGCCCGCCCGGGCCGAAAGCCGCCGTGTCGTTGAACGGGACGCCGTTGATCGCCAGGATCACGTCGCGGGGCTGCACGCCCGCCCGCTCGGCTGGGCCGCCGGGGGCCAGGGTAGTGACCAGGCCGCCGTCCTCGACGGTGCGGATCTGGGCGCCGATGCCGCCGTAGCGCAGGTCGCCGCGGAACTCGGCCTGCTGCTCGGCCACCTCCTGCGGCGACTCGAAGCGCGAGTGGTGATCGCCGAGGCGCTGGATCAGCTCGCGCATGAGGCCGTAGAAGGCGGCCTCGTCGCCGGCAGCGGCGACGCGGGGGCCGAACTCGGCGCGCACGGCCTCCCAGTCCACGCCACCGTAGTCCTCGTAGACATAGTTGTCGCGCACGATCGTCCAGACCCGCTCGAAGATCTGCTGGCGCTGGTCGGCGGCGACGGGGGCGAGGGTGGGCGTGGGCGGTAGCGGCGCGAAGGTGGGCGAGGGCGGAGCGGGGGTGGCGCTCGGCGCGGGCCTGCCCGGAGCGGGGGTGGCACTCGGCGCGGGGGGCGGGCTCGGGGCGAGGGTTGGGCTCGGCGTGGGGGGCAGGCTCGGGGCCAGGGCCTCGGCGGTGGC
>DAOLDO010001264.1:0-1793 GCA_035327325.1 Chloroflexaceae bacterium
CGGCGGGGCCCCGCCCGTCCTCGCCCCTGGCGCGCTCGCGC
This sequence comes from Chloroflexaceae bacterium, assembly GCA_035327325.1. Classification (GTDB taxonomy): domain Bacteria; phylum Chloroflexota; class Chloroflexia; order Chloroflexales; family Chloroflexaceae; genus CAIWXH01. The sequence continues at coordinate 42 of DAOLDO010001264.1, forward strand.
TCGACCTGCCGCCTCAGCTCGCGGGCCTGGCTGTCAATGCGCCAGAGGTAGACGAAGATGCCGAGCCAGACCGAGAGGGCCACGGCCATGGCGACGTAGATCGCGACCCCCGCCTCGAGAAATGTGTTCATGGCCGCGCTCCCTCTCGCTGGGCCAGGGCCCACTGCACGCCGAGCAGGGTGGCCCGCAGGTTCAGCATCCAGACGAACAGACCGGTGAAGCCGAGGATCGAGGCCAGGAAGGTGAACAGGGTGGTCCGGTTCTCCAGCAGGCCGGTGCCGGGCGCCTCGATGTTGAGCAGGGCGCTGCCCGTGGCCGGGTCGAACCCCTCGAGGCCCAGCTGGTAGCGCAGGCCCGGGAACTCGGGGCGGTCCACCATCTCGCCCGTGGCCATGTTGAAGCTCGGGCTGAGCGTCGCCTCGCCGCGCAGGCCCGGCTCGCTCACCAGCACTTCCGCCGTGACCACGTCGCCCTGCTGGTCGAGGCCGGTCAGCTGCACCTTGCGGTCGCCCAGCAGGCCGATCTTGCCGACCTCGAGCGTGATGCCCTCGCACTGGCTGCCCTGGATAAAGGCGCAGTTGGGGTGCAGGGTGCTCTCGGCCATGCGCGGCGCCACGAAGATCAGGAAGGGCACGGTGACAAAGGCGAACAGCGAGTAGACCGCGCTCAGCTGGCGGCGGCGCTCCACGTCCTCGATCGCCGAGCGCAGCGCGAACAGCGCCGCGTAGATCAGCAGCAGCACGAAGATCGAGGTCTGCCGCGGGTCCCAGTTCCAGTAGACGCCCCACACAACCTGCGAGAAGATCATGCCGGTCACGGTGGCCAGGGCCGTGAAGAGGAAGCCGCTCTCGGCGGCCGCCAGGGCGTAGTCGTCGTGCGCGGGGCGGCGCTTCCAGAGGTAGAGCGCGCTGAAGATGGCCGAGACGGCGAAGGCCAGCACGCTGACCCAGGCCGTCGGCACGTGCATGATGATGATGCGGCCCGCGTTGCCCAGCCCCTCGTACTGGGGCACGATCAGAAACATCGCCACCACGACGCCGGCCAGCCAGACGCCGATCAGCAGCTTGCCCATCTGACCAAGGCGCTGCGCCATTGGTCTCACCCTTTCCAGACCAGTCTCGCGATTCCTACGGCGGGGGGACGCTCTACGACAGAGTGTATCACCCGGCGAACATTTATGACATAAGAGGAAGATGAGCCTCGCGACGGGGGCGGGATTCGCTGGGCATTGTAGCACGAAGCGCCGCTGCCGCATGGGAAATATATCACATGCTTACAGATCCCCGGGCTATCGAAACCGTTCACGCCTCCCAGACGAAGCGGAAGAGCAGCAGCGAGGCGACGAAGGTGGCCACGCTGAAGGCGACGAGGAACTGGAGCGAGGGCAGGGCCGTGGCGAGGCCGCTGTTGTCGAGGGCGACCGCGGTGCCCTGGATGGCGATCACCAGGGGCGGCACGAGCAGCGGGAAGGCCAGCACGGCGAAGAGGGCGCTCTTGAAGCTGGCCTTGGCGATGATCGCCGCCAGGATGGTCGTGGCCGAGGCCAGGCAGAGGCTGCCGGCGGCGAGCATGGCGACGAAGGCCAGGGGGCTGCCCACCTCGACCCGCACGAAGACGATGAAGAGCAGGCTGGTGATCGCGCCGAGCAGGGCCAGCAGGGCCAGGTTGAGCAGGAACTTGCCGAGGTAGACCGCCGTGGGCGGCGCGGCCAGGCGCAGAACGACCAGGGTGCGCGCCTCCTCCTCGTGGACG
>DAOLDO010001265.1:0-1783 GCA_035327325.1 Chloroflexaceae bacterium
GGCGCGCCGAGGCGGGCGCCCTCGCCCTGGTGGCCGACCGCGACCGCTACAGCCCCGGCGATGTGGCCACCCTGCTGGTGGCCGCGCCCGAGGTGACGGGCAGCCTGCTGCTGACGGTCGAGCGGGGCGACCTGCTGGGCGCCGAGGTGCGCCAGATGCGCCCCGGCCAGGTCGTGCTCCTGCCGATCACCGCCGATATGGCCCCCGGCGTCACCGTCGGCGCCGTGCTGAGCGACGGCGCCGCCCGGCGCGCCGGCGCTGTCGCCCTTACTGTTGAGGCCCAGGCCGAGCCCCTCGCCGTCCAGGTGGACCTGCCGCCCGACGAGGCGCTGCCGGGCGCGAGCACCCCCCTGACGGTCACCACCGTTGCGGGCGGCGCCCCGGTCGTGGCCGACACCCTGGTCACGGTCGCGCCGGCCGGCGCGCCCGCGCGCTCGGCGGCCCTCGAACGCTTCGCGCCGGGGCCGCCCCGGGCCTCGACCGTCGCCGACATGCAGCCGGGCGCCGCCCCGCCGGCCGCGTCCCCAGCCGCCCCCCGCCGGCCGACGCCGATGCCCGCCGGCTACGCCGTGCCCATCCGGGGGGCGTCCGGGGCGCCAGGTTTGGTCACCGGCCAGGTCGAGCTGCCGGCGTCCGAGGGGACGTGGCGCGTCACGGTCTATGGGGCCGGCGGGCCCGACCGCGTCGCCGCGGCCAGCGCCCCGATCACCATCAGCCTGCCCCTGGCCCTCGACCTGGTGGCACCGGCGGCCCTGCGCCCCGGCGACACGGCCGGCGTGAGTCTGCTGCTCACCAGCGGCGCCATCACCCGGGAGGTGAGCGTGACCCTGGCCGTCGGCGGCGTCACGGCCAGCCCGCCCCCCGGGCAGCCGCGGCGCCTGAGCCTCGCCCCCGGCGCCCGCGGCAGCCTCGGCTGGGAGGTCGCCCCGGCCCCAGGCGCGGCCGCGGCCCGCCTGGGGCTGCGCGTCGAGACTCCGGGCCTCGTCGAGGAGCTGGCGCGTGAGCTAGAGATCATCGCGCCCGCGCCGGCCGCCCTGGTCGGCGACACGCTCACCGGTCGGGGCCCCCTCGCCGCGACCCTCGAGCTCGACGCGGGGGCGGGCGGTCCGCTGACGGTCGCCGTCGCGCCGGGGGTGCGGGCGGCCCTCGCCGACCAGGCCGCGGCCCTCACGGCCCTGGCGGAGCCGTCGGTCGAGGAGCGGGCCGCCCTGGCCCTGATCGCCGCGGGGCTGGCCGAGGGCGCCCCCGGGGCCGAGGGCGAGCGCTGGGAGCGCGCCGCCCAGGCGGCTCTGGGCGCCCTCGAGGAGGCGCAGAACGACGATGGGGGCTGGGGCTGGTGGCCCGGCGCGCCCTCGCAGCCGTTCATCACCGCCTTCGCCCTGGAGGCCCAGGCCGCCGCGCACGACGCCTTCGGCGCGGCCCGGCCGCCCAGTCTGCGGGCCATCGCCTACCTCGGGCGCGCCGCGCCCGCGGCCGACGCCAACACGCGGGCCTATGTCGCCTACGCCCTCGCCCGCGCCGGTCGCTCGGACCAGGGCGCCGCGGGGCTGCGCGACGGGGCTCTCAGGCCCGATGGCCTGGCCTTCCTCGCCCTGGCCCTGCCGGCGGGCCAGGCGGCGCCCCTGCTCGACGAGCTCCAGTCCAGGGCTGACCGCGCCCCGGGCACCTTCGCCCCCGTGTCGTGGCCGGCCGACGAGCCCGCGAGCCTGCCGGCGGGCCGCGCCGCCGTAACCGCCGCCGTTGTTTAGGCTTTCGCCGCCCGCCGCCCCACCGCCCCCGAGCT
>DAOLDO010001266.1:0-1782 GCA_035327325.1 Chloroflexaceae bacterium
GGCCTTCGGCATGCGCGAGCGCGAGAAGATCCTCGCCCTGTTCGAGGCCGCCTCGGGCGCGCGCCTGATGTGCAACTACTTCCGCTTCGGCGGGGTGGCCCGCGACCTGCCGGCCGACTTCGTGCCCCGCCTGAAGGATCTGCTAAGCGCCATGCCCGGCTTCGTGGACGAGCTTGAGCGCCTGCTGCGCGAGAACGAGATCCTGATGCAGCGCGCCGAGGGCATCGGCATCCTCCCGCGCGACCTGGCCCTGGCCTACTCGGTCACCGGCCCCGTGCTGCGCGGGTCGGGCGTGCCCTACGACGTGCGCAAGGCCGAGCCCTACAGCGTCTACGACCGCTTCGACTTCGACGTGCCCGTCGGCAGCGTAGGCGACGTCTACGACCGCTTCCTGGTGCGCATCGAGGAGATGCGCCAGAGCAAGCGCATCATCGAGCAGATCCTCGAGCAGCTGCCCGACGCCCAGGGGGGCCACATCAACCCCAAGGCTCGCCAGAACGTGCGCCCGCCGGTCGGCGACGCCTACGCCCGCATCGAGTCGCCCAAGGGCGAGCTGGGCTTCTACCTGGTCAGCGACGGTAGCGGCAGGCCCTACCGCTACAAGGTGCGCGCGCCCTCGTTCATCAACCTCACGCCCCTGGGCGATATGTGCCGCGGCTACAAGGTGGCCGATGTGGTGGTGATCCTGGGCAGCATTGACATCGTGATGGGCGAGGTGGATCGATGACCAAAGACCAGGGACCAAAGACCGATCATGCCGCTCTCCGGCCTTGGTCCCTGGTCCCTGGTCTCTGGTCGATGGATAGCGACCGATGACGATCAACATCCAGCGCGGCGAGGTGGTCGAGGTCGAGCGGGGCGCCAGGCGCCGGCGCGTGCCCGGCGGCGGCCTGCTCGAGGGCATGGTCGTGGTCTGGAAGCACTTCCAGGAGTCCTTCCGCAAGAACCGCGACTTCGGCGACATCCACGGCACGTTCACCATGGAGTACCCCGAGGAGCAGCCCCGGCTCCCCGAGACGTACCGCAACATGCCGATCCTGCTCTACGACGAGGCTACGGGGCACGAGCTGTGCACGTCGTGCTTCCAGTGCCAGCGCATCTGCCCGCCCCAGGTCATCCACATGACCCAGGCGAAGGACCCGGCGACGGGCAAGGCGGTGCCGGCGGTGGCCGAGTTCGTGATCGAGTATGACGCCTGCATGAGCTGCGGCTTCTGCGCCGAGGTCTGCCCCTTCGACGCGATCAAGATGGACCACGCCTTCGAGCTCTCGACGGCCGACCACCCCAGCCTGACCGTGCACAAGGAGGAGCTGAACCGGCCGATCGCCTACTACGAAGGCATCGCGCCGACCCTCTGGGCCGAGGCCCGTGACGGGGCTATGAAGAAGCTCCAGGGCAACATCAAGCGCCGCCCCGACGTGCTCGGCATGGCCCCCCAGCTCACCGAGAAGATCGCCGCCCGCCGGCGCGAGCTGGCCGAGGCGGCGGCGGCCGCCCCCGTGCCGCCGCCCGCCGCTGCCGCCACCCCTGCACCCGCGGGCGCAGGGGCGGCCCCAGGTGGCCGTCTCACCCCGGAGGAGAAGGCCGCCAAGCTGGCCGCGATCAAGGCGGCCAACGCGGCGGGTAAGGGCGCAGCAACGTCCCCGCCCGACGCGCCCACGGCCGAGGCCGCCGCGGCGCCGGCGGACGAGAAGGCGGCGCGCCTGGCGGCCATTCGGGCGAAGAACGCGGCGGGTAGGGGCGGGGCAACGTCCCCGCCCGATGCCGCGCCCGCGGCCCCGC
>DAOLDO010001267.1:0-1782 GCA_035327325.1 Chloroflexaceae bacterium
CCGGCACCCCCCCCTTACAAGCTACAGGGTATGAATCTAGTACAAGCTTGTTATCTATTACGGGTGCCACGGGCTCGGCGGGCTCAACGGGCCGTGTCACCCCTCCCTGCTCGCTTTGCGGCGTTGGAACGGGCTGTAGCGGCGCACGTAGAAATGTCCGTTTCGCCGTGTTGGGGCCGCCCCGCCAGGGCGTGCCGTCGTCGGTGGTGCGCTCCTCGGTGGTGAGGTAGCGGCCCTCCAGGTATGCCAGGGCACGCTGAACCGTTCGCTCGGAGCACCCTACCTGCTCGACCAGGCGGGCGACAGAGGGCCGGCACCAGTCCTTCGCCCCGGCGATCTCGAGCAGGGCGTGGAGCACCTTGTAGCCGGCTGTGCCAGGCGCAAGGCTGGTGTCCTCGGCGGCCCGGTCGCGCACCGCCTGGAGGGTGTCTGCGGCGGCCTGGGCCCGGGCGCGGCGCTTGCGCTCGGCCTCGGCGCTGCGCCTGGCGAGCTCGGCCGGATCGGTGTGCCGCCGGGCGGCGTCAGACGGCGCGGCCAGGTCGCGGTAGGTCAGGCCGTGGGCCTCGCAGTAGACGGCGGCGTAGTCGGTCGCGCCGTGCTTCGCCCCCCGCCACTTGCAGGCCGGGCTGTAGCTCGATACGAGGGCCTTGCCGTTCCGCCCCTGGTAGACGCGCAGCGAGGGCTTGCGGTCGCCGTTGGCGTGCTTGTCGCACCCACAGTGCAGCATGATGCCGCTCGGCACCGTGCGGGCAATGCGGCAGCCGAAGTGCTCAACCAGCAGGGCCGCAAGCTCCTCGGGGCCGGCCTGGTTCAGCTCCTCAATGCGGGTCGGCTCCGTCCCCTCGGCCCGCCTCGGCCGCGGCGCTACGACCGGCTCGGGCTCCGGCTCGGGCAGCCGGGCGGTATCGTTCAGCGGTAGCTGGGAAACGGCCTCCAGCCCCCCTAACAGGCCCTCGGGCGTGTCCAGGTCGAAGACCTCGCCATCGGGCAGGAGCAGGGTTCCGCGGCGCCCGCATCGAACGTGCAGGCCGAAGGGGAGCCGGATGTCTCCCCGAGGGCCGTTCGGCCACAGCTCAGTGTCCAGGGGCAGGCCGGCGTCAGCCAGCAGCAGGCGGCAGAGGGCGCGCAGGCGGGCGGGGTCGGTGGCGTCCTCGAAGGGGCGCAGCCACAGGTGCCCGCCGTCGTGCTCGTCGCTGGTAAGGGCGATAACAAAGGCCGAGTAGCCGCGAGCGGTCGCGGCGGCCAGCAGGCGCCGTAGCGGCTCCTGGCCGCCCTTGTCGGTGTCGATTGCCGCAGCGCGGGCCAGGCCGTCAGCACCCACCAGCGGGGCAGCCAGGGTCGTATCGTCACGCAGGTGAGCGCGTAGCAGCTCGGCGTTCGGCTCGCCGCGCTGCTGGTGGTACTTCTCATCCCCTGTCGCCTGCATCGGGCTGTGGGTGGCGGGGGGCTCGCCCCACAGGCTGCGGAGCACGGGCAGGTAGCGGGCAGGGTCAAGGGCCGCGGGTGCGTGGGGGTTAGGTTGGGGGTTAGGCCAGGATGATAGCGGTTGACAGCCGGTGCTACCGAGTGCTATCCTGCCATCAGGGTTTTGCGGCGTTGGGAAGCCAGAAACATCACCTTCTGAATGTCGCTGGTAGCGGCTGCGAGAGCGGTTCGGCGTCCTTCCAAGCAGAATGTCGCGCGTTCGAATCGCGTCGCCCGCTCCGCATCAGGACGCGGAATCTCGTAAGAGGTTCCGCGTCCTTTTTATCCGGTTTTGGCCCCTGCCTACAATTCTGCCTA
>DAOLDO010001268.1:0-1781 GCA_035327325.1 Chloroflexaceae bacterium
CGATGTAGGTGCGCCGGTGGCCGCGGATCTCGGCCTCGTCGCGCACGCCGCCCAGGCTGGTCCGAATAAACTGGCGGTCCAGGGCCCTGGCGATGCTGCGGCCCAGGCTGGTCTTGCCGACGCCGGGCGGGCCGACGAAGCAGAGGATGGGGCTGCGCATCTTGTTGCCGGCCAGCTTGCGCACGGCCAGGAACTCGAGGATGCGCTCCTTGACCTTCTCGAGGCCGTAGTGGTCCTCGTCGAGCACCTTCTGGGCCTCGACGATGCTGATCTCGCCGTGCTCCTCCTCGGCCCAGGGCAGGTTGGTCAGCCAGTCGAGGTAGGTGCGGATCACGCCGGCCTCGGGGCTGTTCATGCCCTGCTGGGCCAGGCGCTTGACCTCGTGGAGAGCCTGGCTCTTGACGTACTCGGGGGCCTCCATCTCGCCGATCTTGCGCCTGAGCTCGTCGATCGGGTCGTCGCTGTCGTCGTCCTCGCCCAGCTCGCGCCTGATCACCCGGATCTGCTCGCGCAGGAAGTACTCGCGCTGGCTCTGGTCCAGCACCTCCTTGGTGTCCTGCTGGATCTTGGCCCGCAGCTTCAGCAGCTCGAGCTGCCGGGCCAGCACCAGGTAGGCCTTGCGCAGGCGGTCGCCCGGGTCGAGAGTGTTGAGCACGTCGAGGCGATCTTTGAAGTCGAAGGCCGGGCCCCAGGTGACCAGGTCGGCCAGGTGGCCGGGGCGGTCAATGCGGTGTACGAACTGCACGGCCTCCTGGGGCACCTCGCCCAGGTGGTCCACGAACTCGTCCACCTGCTGCTTGACAGTGTCCATCAGGGCCGTGATCTCCATGCCGCTGACGTCGCGGTCGAAGACGGGGGTGCAGCGCACGCGGTAGAAGGGCGTGACCTGGACGGCGCCGGCGATGCTGGCCCGGTGCAGGCCCTCGAGGATCACGCGGGCGGTGCCGTCGGGCAGCTTGGCGAACTCCTCGAGGCGGGCGATCACGCCGATTGGCGGCAGCTGCTGGGCCTGCGAGCTCTTGTAGCCCTCGAGCTCGGCCTCGCGCACGAAGATCAGCAGCACCTCGCGCTCCTCGTCCCAGGCCCGCTCCATGGCCCGGTACGACTTGCCCTGGGGCACCTGGAGCGGGATGGTCATATGGGGCATGATCACCATCTCGCCGAGGACGACCAGCGGCAGGCGCCGCTCCTCCTGCTGCTCCTCCACCTCGTCGCCGACCGCCTGGTCGCGGTCGGCCTCGAGGGCGTCGGCGAGACTCTGGTTGTGCTTATTCATCAGCTTCCTCATTCTGGATCTTGAACGACGTTGTGTCCGTGCTTATCCGGCCAGCTCCGCGAGCAGCGGAAGCAGGTCTTTATCCTCGTGGCGGAACTGCATCGCGTAGAGCCGGGCGTAGAGCCCGCCCCGGGCCAGCAGCTCGGCGTGGCTGCCGAGCTCGACGATGGCCCCGGCGACGAGGACGGCGATGCGGTCGGCCCGCCTGATCGTGCTGAACCTGTGGGCGATCACGATGCTCGTGCGCCCGCGCATCAGCCGCTCCAGCGCCTCCTGGACGAGGCTCTCACTCTCGCTGTCGAGGGCGCTGGTGGCCTCGTCGAGGATCAGGATGCGCGGGTCCTTCAGGATGGCCCGGGCGATGGCCACGCGCTGGCGCTGGCCGCCCGAGAGCTTCACGCCCCGCTCGCCGACGGCGGTGGCGTAGCCGTCGGGCAGGGCGACGACGAAGTCGTGGGCGTTGGCGGCCCGGGCCGCCGCCTCGATCGCGGCCTGGCTCGCGCCA
>DAOLDO010001269.1:0-1781 GCA_035327325.1 Chloroflexaceae bacterium
CGTGGCGGGGCGTGAGCCGGCGCTCGATGGCCGCGACGAAGCCGGGCACCACCGGCTCGTGGGGGTTGCCCAGGGTGAAGTCGCAGACCTCGGGGTCGCGCGGGTCGGTCCGCGCGAAGCGCGGGTCGCTCGCGAAGCGGGCGATCGGGCCGAAGGTCGCCATCGCCGCGTTGCTGCGGGCCGCGATCAGCTGCGTGTCCACAGGGCGCCTCCTTTCGAGGACTCGGTGAGCGCGCCCGCCTCGCGAGAGGGGCGCGCCGGACGACCGGCTCGCGCTCGGGGATGGGCCCAGTATAGCCGCAATGGGGCGCGCGTGCGGCCTGACCTTGCCCCGAGCGCGCCCGCCCGGCTCAGCGCACCTCGACGATCATCTCGATCTCGACCGCGTAGTTGAGCGGGATGGTCATGCCCACAGCGCTGCGGGCGTGGCGCCCCGCCTCGCCGAACAGCTCGATCAGCAGGTCGCTGCACCCGTGGATTACGCCCGGCGTGTTGTCGAAGCCCGGCGCGACATTGACCATGCCAAGCACCTTGACCACGCGGGCCACTGCGTCGAGGCTGCCCGCCAGGGCCTTCACCGCGCTCAGGCAGCCAAGGGCGCACATCCTGGCCGCCTCGTAGCCCTCCTCGACGCTCAGGTCCGCGCCGAGCTTGCCCTTGACCTCGCGGCCGCCGTACCGCGAGACCTGCCCCGAGGTGAAGATCAGATTGCCGCTGCGCACCGCCAGCATCAGCCGGCCCGCGTCCAGCTGCACCGGCTCCAGCGTGTAGCCCAGCTCCCCCAGTCGCTCCTCGTAGCCCATGGTTGTGCTCCTCTCTTGTTGCACCGGCCGGCGAACACGGTCAGCAGATGTTTTACCACGAAGGGCACGAAGGCCGCGAAGGATAGATGCACGCGCCGCGCCACACGAGAGCGCCCCTGCCGCGCGAGCGGCTCAGCAGGGCTCGGCGCAGCAGTGGCGCTCCCCTCACCTTCGTGCTCTTCGTGGCCTTCGTGGTTTGCATGAGGTCGTCGGTGGCGCGGCGCCCCCTCACCGCAGGGCCCCGCGCGCCGCCACGGGCCAGACCACCTCGACCCGGCCGCCGCGCACGCCGACGATCTCGTCGAACAGGTTGCTGACCACGCAGCAGTGGTTGGGGATGACCGTCACCCGCTCGCCGACGGCGGGCCGCCGCGCGCACGCGCTCAGGTCGAGCGTGCCGTGCTCCTCCGAGAGGCCGACGACGCGGGCCTCGGGGTACTCGAGCAGCATGCCGTGGCCCTCGAGGCCGAGCAGGTCGGACGAGAGAGCCTTGCTGCCCGCGTCAATCACCCCCCGCTCGGCTGTGGGCCGGCTCACCACTGTGGCGAGCACGGCGAAGGCGACCTGGTCGAGGGTGAGGGCCCCTGCGCGCAGTGTGTAGCGGTCGCCGTAGATGTACATGCCGGCGCGGTGCTCGGTCACCTCGGGGTGCAGGTGGGCCCGCCACATCGCGGGGGTGCCGCCGCCGCTCACCCGCTCGACGGCGAGGCCGCGGGCGGCGATCAGGCGCGTCGCCTCGCCCATGAACGGCCCTGTCGCCTCGCTGGTGGGGTAGGTCATCAGGCCGCCGAAGCGCAGCCCGGGCGAGCGGGCGATCAGGAGGGCCAGCTCGGCGGCCTCCGCGGGGGTCTGCACGCCGCAGCGGCCCAGCCCCGTGTCGCACTCGACCAGCACGGGCAGCTCGAGCCCCGCGCCGGCCATGGCCGCCGAGAGGCCCCGGGCCACGACCGCCGAGTCGGCGGTGACGCTGAGGCGGGC
>DAOLDO010001270.1:0-1781 GCA_035327325.1 Chloroflexaceae bacterium
GCAGCCGCTCGGGCAGCTGGAGGTAGGGGAGCGAGGCGCGGTCGACCCAGGCCACCACGGGCTTGCCAGCAGCGAGGGCGTCGTCGAGGCTCTGGGTCGCCACCCGCCGGCTGCCGGTCTCGGGCATGGAGACGCGGACGTTGAGCCGGTCGGCCAGCCCCTGGAAGTAGCGCACGGGGTAGTTACCCAGATGGTGAAAGCCGAGCACCAACACCTGCACATTGGCGGCCTCCCACTCCCAGAGGATGTAGAGGGCGCCAAGGCCGCCCGCGATCCCAAAGACCAGGGCCTCGCTCAGCAGGTCGCCCGTGTCAGGACGACGGAGCCCGGCGGCGGCGAGCACGTTGGCCGCCGCCGCTGTCTCCGGGTGGGCGCCGCCAAGAACGGTGTAGGTGGGAAGAATGCTTATGTCGGGCCTCCACTATGGACGCGCCGTATGGGGTGCTCGATCTCGCTCAGTGACCGACCGCAGGACTTGAAACGTTCAAACGCCTGATCCGTGCTGCCACAGTCACACGTGCTGGTCGACAAGCACGGGATTACCGTCAGGGTCCACCGCCACGAAGCTGGCCGGCCCGGTTGTGCTTTCGTCCGCCTCTTGCAGCAGCGCTATGCCTTGCGCCTTGAGCCGGCGCTGCAGCTCGCGAACATCGGTGAACGCGGCGAGCTTCTGGGCGTTCTGGTCCCAGCCCGGGTTGAAGGTGAGCATGTTCTGCTCGAACATGCCCTGAAACAGCCCGATGATGTGGTCGCCGTTCTTCAGAATCAGCCAGTTCTGGGCTGCGTCCCCGCCGAAGACCTGGAAGCCGAGCGCCTCGTAGAACCTCCGCGAGGCCTCCAGGTCTTTGACCGTCAGGCTGATCGAAAACGCGCCGAGCTCCATGCGTGCGCCCTCCTTGCGTGACACAGCTGTTTCAGGAATGTACTCGAGTCTAGCACGGACATGCGCATCTGTCTACGCTGCACTGACAGTTACGGCGCTTTGGCTCAGGGATCGGCCTGCTGCCGCTATTAGCGCTCGGCGCGCGGCTCGCGCTCGAAGGCGGCCGCCGCGTCGAGGGCGTCCAGCGCCTCGCGCAGGCTCCGGCCCGTCAGGTCGTCGACGAGGCGCTGCAGAAGGGGCACGTGCGCGACCCGCGGCGCGAGGATGCGCGCCAGCCATAGCACCAGCGGCACACAGGCCAGGCCGAACAGCAGGTTCGCACCGAGGTAGGTGAGCCCGAGGAGCGCATAGGCGTCCAGCCCCAGGAGGCCGCGCATCCCCACAATCAGCAGGGGCGGCCACAGCAGCGGGAGGCAGGCGTAGAGCCAGACGAGCTGCCGCAGCCAGCGCACCCGCAGCGCCGCCAGCTGCTTCTGGATGTGTACCACTGGCTCGCTGTAGTCCAGCGAACGCAGGATCACCAGCGTGTGGATGTGCAAGGCAAGCTGCACGATCGCAAACAGCTGGAGCAGCAGGGCTGGGACGAAGAAGCGCGGCTCGTCGAGAGTGGCGACCAGAAAGCTGCCGAGCAGCAGCAGCACCGGGATGGTGATGATGAGCTCGGCGGTGAGCCCCCACGAGCGGCGTCGCACCGCGCGCTCCACCGTCTGGAGGGAGAGCGCCCGCAGGGCCTGGCTCTGCTGCTCAAGCCGGGTGCCGAGTGTTTCGTTGAGGCGATCCCAGCGGCGCTGAAGGGTGTCGAAATCCATCACATGCTCCTTATGATTGGTAGCGGGGAGCCAACTCCTGGCGTAGCCGCTGGCGGACGCGGCTCAGGCGGGTGCCAACATTGCTGGTC
>DAOLDO010001271.1:0-1778 GCA_035327325.1 Chloroflexaceae bacterium
CAGACGCGGTGGAAGCTGCGCCAGAGCGAGCGGCGGGCGAAGAGCCAGTAGAGGGCCATGTCGCCCGGCCAGTTTTTCGCCGCCGGGATCGCCGGGCGGGGCCCCTCGCTCACGGCAGGGCCTCGGGGCGCATGGCCCTGGCGCGGGCGTAGGTCGTGCGGGCCAGCTCGGCGGCCTCCTCGGCGATCGCGGCGACCTCGGCGTCGGCGGGCGCGTAGAGCTCGGCCAGGAGCTCGCAGCCGGCCGCCTCGAGGGCGTGGCGCAGGGGCCAGAGCGGCGCGGTCGAGCCGTCGGCGAAGGCGACGAGAGCGCCGAAGCGGCGCCGGGGCGGCGGTGGGTTGGCCTCGAGGGCGCGGGCCAGGGCGGCGAGGCGCGCGGGCAGGGCGCCGCCGGGCAGGGGCGTGCTCAGCAGCAGCACCTCGGCGTCGGCCACGTCGGCCAGGATCGGGTCGAGCAGCGGGTCCGCGAGCGACGGCGCGCCCTCGCTGAGCAGCACCTCGCCCAGGTAGGCGGCCCGCTTCACGGGCGGGATGGCCGCCAGCATCAGGTCGAGGCAGGCGGGGGCCGGGCCGCTCGTGCTGGCGCTCCCGCAGACCCCCAGGGTGAAGATGTAGCCGTCGTGCATGGGCTATGAGGTGTGAGGTGTGAGGTGTGAGGTGTGAGGCGTGAGACCGGACGGTGGCGGCCCTGCTCACAGCTCACAGCGCGAGCGGAGCGAGCGGCTCACACCTCACCCCTCGACGAGCATAGAAGGGTAGATCTGCTCGGTGAGCAGCTGCCTGTAGCGCGCGACGCGATCCCCGCGGGCGACCCAGTCGCCGAGGAGCTGGCGGCCGACGAAGTAGGTGATGCTGTAGGTGCGCCAGAGGGGCGTGCTGATGAAGCGCAGGCTCTGGCGGGCCTCGCGCTCGGTGCGCAGGCCGTAGCGCATGAGGTAGGCCACCACCTCCGCGGGGTCGGCTCCGTCTTCGTGGAGCAGGGCGGCCGCGTTGCTGTTGAGGGCGCGCATGGTCCACTGGGCCTCGGCGACGCGCCGCTCGCGCTCGGGGTCGCCCGCGATGCCGGCCAGGGGGTAGAGCTGCTCGGCCGCCCAGGTCCAGGCCTCGTCGCCGAAGACCATGGCGGCGGCCAGGGTGGCGATGCCCTCGGCGACCACGCACTCGGGCGTGTTGATCAGCTGGATGGCCTGCTCGCCCCAGCCGCGCCCCCGGTAGAGCAGCTGCTCCTTGAGGGCGTGCTCGGTGTGGTGGCCCGGGTAGGCCTCGTGGCAGACCAGGTCGAGCAGGCCGCTGGCCCTGATCGGCAGGTCGGTGTTGATCTCCACCAGGCTGCGCCCGCCGCCGAGGTACCAGTTGTAGCCCGACCACGGCTTGTCGCTGACCAGCTCGAAGCGCACCTCGTCGGGGTCGGGCAGGCCCAGGAGCGCGCCGGTGCGGCGGCGGGCCTCGGCCGCCACCAGGTCGATCATCTGGCGGGCCACCTCGGGCGCCACCTCGTAGCGGCGGCGCCAGGCGGCCAGGCGCTCGGCGAGGGGGCCGTCGCCGGGGATGAGCGCCTCCAGCTCGGCGTTGGCGGCCTCGAAGGCGGCCTCTGGCACGCGCACGGGCTCGACGTCGAAGCAGGCCCGGATCTCGTCGCCGAAGCCGAGCGGCTCGCCGGCCAGGCGGCGGCCCGTGGCCTCCATGGCGCGGAGCTGGGCCTCCAGGTAGCCGCGGCGGGTGGCGGGGTAGTCGCTCGCGGCGACCTCGGCGCGCAGGGCGGCCAGGTCCTCGGCGATG
>DAOLDO010001272.1:0-1777 GCA_035327325.1 Chloroflexaceae bacterium
CTCAAACAGTATCACCGGTAGCCCGTCGTCGGGCGTGGTAGGGGAAGACATCGCGCGCACCCTCCGTAGAGCTAAAGGCATACGGGGCGTTGCTCAGCCAGCAGAACGCGCCTTGGTCCTGAAGAACCCCCTACAGTTAGGGCTTATGCTGGCCTGGTTGCTTTACCATCAAGCCACAAGGTATTGGTCTCGTCCCGGTGGTTTCCGGCCGAGCCCACGTGCTTCGCGTCGATTTTGTCTCCGTGCTTGATGACGTGCACGATTGCCATCGCATGTCCGCGCCCCAGAGCATACTCGGTCTTTAGCCACTCGATGACCTCGCCGGCCTTCACCGACGGGCCAGCGAAGCCCTTCTGCGCCGCCAAGGCGATAAATTGCCGTGGCGTCAGGCCGGTCTTCTCCTCGATGTTGTCAAGGTAGGCTTGAAATGACATGGCTCGCCCTTTCCGTCGCTGTCGGACCAAGTGGAAACATGTGGGACGGTGATCGCACCTGTAGCTGATGGAGTGTAGCAGACCATTCAGAGGGCGGGCAAGCCGCCGAACCGCAAAGCTCAGCTACGCCGATGGCACCGGCTGGAGCGGATGTTGAGCGGCGCATCGGCGAGCCTTCCCGTATCCCCCGGGTGCCGCCATTGTGGTCAAGCGTCCTGCTTCGCGAACGCCAGGCCCTGGGCGGCGAGCGCCTCGTGGAGCAGCCGGACGGCCTTGGGGCCGACGCCGTGCACTCGCAGCAGCTCGGTCTCGCTCACCGCCGTGAGCTGCGCGAGCCGGGTGTAGCCCTCCAGCGCGAGCACACGTCGTGCCGTTCTGCCAATGCTCCACGGCAGCTCGCTCTCCGGTTCCGGGTTCGTGTCGCCGCTCATTTCTGCACCTTCTCGGGCTCAGCGGCCGACAGCGGCGCGTCGAGGAAGGGGGTAACGACGGCGGCCAGCAGCGGCGAGGCGACGATGTCGTAGTGTGTCGTACCAGGCAGGATCGCGAGGCGGGAGGTTGGCATGCGCGAGCGATCCCAGCCGGCATCCTCCTTGCCGCCGCCCAGCAGCCCGAAGAACTCGACTATATGGCTAGGCGCGATGCTGTCGGCATCGCCATAGACCAGCAGGGTGGGCATGCGCAGCGCCGCCATCTTGCTCGTCAGGTCGTAGTCCTGGCGCAACGAGTCGCCGATCTTGTCGAGCAGCGCCGGGAACTGTGTCGGGTCAGGAGCAACCGCGGTGTAGGCCTGATATTGCGGCGACTCGCGCATGAACGGGGCAGCGGCGACGCCCACCTGCCCCATGTTGGCGACCACCTCCGGGTACCAGCCGTCCCGGCGAAAGGGGACAGAGACCAGCACCAGCCGGCGGACCAGCGCCGCGTGCTGGATGGCGAAACGCAGCGCGACACCGCCGCCCATCGAGTAGCCCATGAGATCCGCCTGTGAAAATCCCAGGTGGCGGAGCAGGGCGGCGACATCGTCGGCCATCAGCTCCAGGCGGATCGGCCGGTCGATATCGGCGGTGCGACCGTGGCCCTGAAGGTCCACCGCGATCACCTGTCGGCCCTGGGCGAGGCGGGGCAGCAGCTCGCCGAACATCCCGGTCATCCCCAGCCCACCGTGCAACAGCACGAGCGGCTCGCCCGCGCCGTGGATCTCGTAGTACAGCTGCAGACCGTTCACCGGGGCGTAGCCGGAGCGAGGGGTTTCGTCTGTCATCATCGTCCTTTCTGGTCGGCTGCCGCATTTCGGGTTCCATACTGGAGCCTGGGGCGCGCAGCCACGGCAGGAGTGGCGG
>DAOLDO010001273.1:0-1769 GCA_035327325.1 Chloroflexaceae bacterium
CGGCGATCTGCACGGCGTTGAGCGCCGCACCCTTGCGGAGGTTGTCACTGGAGCAGAACAGGGCCAGGCCGCGGCCGCCGTCGACGGTCTCGTCGGGACGGATGCGGCCCACGTAGGTGGGGTCGGCGCCGGCGGCGAGCAACGGCGTGGGGGCGATGGCCTGGGCGATCTGGTCGCGCTCGACGCTGAGGCTGGCGATCTGGAGCTCGACGAGGGCCAGTTCCTGCCGGGACTGGGCCAGCTCGGCGCGGGCGGCGGCCAGCTCGGTGCGGGCGGCGCCGAGGCTGCCGAGGGCGACGGCCAGGGCGACCAGGGCGGCGGCGGAGAGGCCGCCGAGGGCGTAGAGCCAGCCGCGCAGCCGGCGGCCGGGGTCGGCGCGGACCGGGGAGGCGGGGGGCGGGGCGGCGGCGCGGCCGAGGGCGCGGTCGAGGGCGCGCTGGCGCAGCTCGGGGGGCGGCTGGGCCTCGGGGAGGCCGTAGGGGAGCAGGCCGGCGGTGGCGCGCAGCTCGGCGAGGGCCTGGCGCAGCTCGGGGCGCTCGTCGAGCAGGCGGCCGACGCGCTCCAGCTCCTCGGGCTCGAGGGCGCCGAGGGCGTAGGCCACGAGGAGGTCGGCGAGGTCGTCGGGGAGCTGCTCTTGCATCGTGGTCACTCCGCCAGGGGGCGCAGCAGGTCGCGCAGCTTCAGCATGGCGAGGCGCAGCCTGGTCTTGACGGTGCCGATCGGCTCGCCCAGGCGCTCGGCGATCTCGCCGCGGGTGAGGCCGGCGTAGTAGGCGAGCTCGACCGCCTGGCGCTGGGCCTGGGGCAGGCTGGCGAGGGCGGCGCGCACGGCCTCGCGGGTGTCGAGGTCGGCGGCGGCGGGGTCGGGGCCCCCGGGGATCTCGAGCGGGGCGTCGGGGCCCATGGGCTGCTCGCGGGTGCGGGCGCGCTCGCGCCTGCTGCGGGTGGCATCAATGGCGCGGTGGCGGGCGATGCCGATCAGCCAGGCGGCGCAGGCGCCGCGGCCGGGCTGGTAGCCGGCGGCGCTCTGCCAGACGGACTGGAACACGTCCTGGACCACCTCCTCGGCGGTCTGGCGGTCGCCGGTGACGCGCAGGGCGATCGTGTAGACGAGGGCGCCGTAGCGGTCGTAGAGCTGGCCGAGGGCGGCCTCCTCGCCGCGGGCCACCAGGGCGATCAGCTCGTCGTCGCGCAGGGCGGCGTCGGGGGCGGGCCGCTGGCCGGCGGCGCTCACGCGGTGGGTCTCATGCTGTCCCCGGCAGGAGGGAGGTGCGACGGGCGTATTGTACATGCTTTTTGCGCCCCCGGCGCCTGCGGGCCGTGCCGCCCGCGCCCTGCATGATGTGAGGGGGCCGCCGCCCCCGCCTGCGGACTCCCCTTCACGTTCCCCCGCGCAAGGGGGCTATGCCCCCTTGACCCCCAAGTTGTGCGCTCTGCTAGCTGCCCGCCCCTGTCGCCATGCCTCAGTCCTTAAGGATCGGTACAGGCGCCGGCGCCGGCGGGCTGCTTGCCGGGCAGGGCCTCTTCGATATCAGGCGCGGGCGCGATTGGGGGCATGGCCGGACGGCTGGCACACAGCATAGGGCGGCCGGGAGCTTACGCCGGCCAGGCCCTCGACCCACGCCAGGGCGACCTGAACGGCAGCGCCCACGTGGCATGACACACGCGGCTGGCCTCTGGCAGGGCCAAACGCCCTACGGGGTCCAGGGGCTGCCGCCCCTGGCGCCGGGGGTGCAGGGGGCCCGGCGAGGGGCCCCCTGCAACCAACCG
>DAOLDO010001274.1:0-1764 GCA_035327325.1 Chloroflexaceae bacterium
CCGGGATCCTGACCCCCGGCCCGATGCCGCCCGAGCTGCAGTCCACCAGGGCCGCCCCGTCCTCCCGGAGCCAGCGGGCCACCTGCACTGTGTCCTCGACCGCCAGCCCGCCCTCCGCCCAGTCGCTGCACGAGAGCCTGACCGCCAGCGGGACCG
The DNA here is from genome assembly GCA_035327325.1 of Chloroflexaceae bacterium. Classification (GTDB taxonomy): domain Bacteria; phylum Chloroflexota; class Chloroflexia; order Chloroflexales; family Chloroflexaceae; genus CAIWXH01. The sequence goes on from DAOLDO010001274.1 coordinate 157, forward strand.
CCGCGGGCAGCTCGGCTCGCAGCAGGCGCGCCATCTCGCGCACGAGCCGCGCCCGGCCGGCCAGATCGCCGCCGTACGCGTCGTCGCGCCGGTTGGCCAGCGGCGAGAGGAAGCTGTGGAGCAGGTAGCCGTGGGCGGCGTGGAGCTCGACCCAGCGGAAGCCGGCGGCCACGGCGCGCCTGGCCGCGCCGACAAAGGCCTCCTTCAGCGCCTCGATGCCGGCGGCGTCCAGGGCCCGCGGCGCCCTGTAGCCCGCGCCGAAGGGCTCGGCGCCGGGCCCGACCACATCCCAGCCGCCCTCAGCGTCGCCAAGAGGCCCGCCGCCCTCCCACGGCCGGGCCGTGCCCGCCTTGCGCCCCGCGTGGGCCAGCTGGATGCCAGGCACCGCGCCCGCCGCCTCGATCGCGGCGGCGATCGGCCTCAGGGCCTCGGCCTGGCTGTCGCCGTACAGGCCCAGGTCGAAGGGCGAGATGCGGCCCTCGGCCGTCACCGCCGTCGCCTCGGCGACGACCAGCCCGGCCCCGCCGACGGCCCGGCTGACCAGGTGGGTGTGGTGCCACGCCGTCGCGTGGCCCTCGACGGCGCTGTACTGGCACATCGGCGACATGCCGATCCGGTTGCGCATGGTGACGCCGCCCATAGTGAGCGGCGCGAAGAGGTGGCTCATTGCGGAGATCCGTCCGATGCTAGGCCCTTGAAAAGGGCCGCGGCAGCCCCTTTCAGTATACCTCGATTGCTCCGCCCCGCGCCTGCGGGTTGGGGCGGCCCGCGCCTAGAGCCGATACCTTTCGGTTACGCTCACGCATAGCCGCAAAGATTCCGCGTCTGACCGGCCCTGCGCTAGCCACGCGCGTCCTTATCTGAAAGGGCTTGCGCCTAAGCCGGTAGGTCTCGACAGTGCGCTGGAGGGACTGGGCGAGGGCGTGGCGGTCCTGGGCGGCCCGCTCGGCCTGGCGCGTGCTGGCCAGGGCCTGGCTGGTCGCCTGCTGGATGCTGCCCATCGCCTGCCCGATCTGCTTCATGCCTGCCGTCTGCTGCTGCGCCGCCGCCGCCGTCTGCACGCTGGCCTGAGCGTCCTCCTCCACCCCCGTGGTGCCCTCGTCGGTCACCAGCACCGCCGCCTGGCTCGCCTGCTCGATCGCCGACAGGATCTCGCCCACCTGCGGGGTCGCCCCTTTGCTGCGCTCGGCCAGCTCGCGCGCGTGCTGGGCCACCACCGCGAAGCTCGCGCCCTGCTCGCCACGCGGCGATGGCCCGCGTCCCGGCGCCGTCAGGCGCGCCTGTGCTCAGAGGGGCGGGTCGTCGTCGGGCTGGGGCAAGGTCTCGACGAGGCGAGCGGCGCTGACGACGGCGTCAATGGTGAGCTCGCCGTGGTTCGGGAAGCTGACGACCAGGATTTCGCGGTCGTCCTCGACGCGGCTGGCGAGGACCTCGCCGCGACCGTATGGCGCGCAGACGATCTGGTCGCCGGGCCGGAAGCGGGCCTCGTCGGCGTCGGCGGGCGCAGGGCGCGGGGGCGCGGGGGCGGCGGGGCCACTCTTGAGCTCGCGCTGCTCGCGCATCTGGCGGAGGCGGGCCACCACCGAGGCGGCGTCGGGTATGGTCTCG
>DAOLDO010001275.1:0-1764 GCA_035327325.1 Chloroflexaceae bacterium
GGGCGGGGGCGGCAGCCGGCAGAGGGGGCGCGGGCGGCAGCCCGCAGAGGGGGGGCGGGCGGCAGCCCGCAGAGCGGGCGCGGGCGGCAGCCCACAGAGGGGGCGCGGGCGGCAGCCCGCAGAGCGGGCGCGGGCGGCAGCCCGCAGAGCGGGCGCGGGCGGCAGCCCGCAGAGGGGGCGCGGGCGGCAGCCCGCAGAGCGGGCGCGGTCGCCCGTATGCTATACTGCAGCCCATCAGCGACAGCGCCCTAACCCTGAGACGCCGCGGGCCCGGCCCGCCCCACCCCGGAGGCATTGTGCGATGAAGCGCATTGTGAGCATCAGCCTGGGCTCCTCCGCCCGCGACTACCGCTTCACGGCCACCATCCTCGGCCGCCCGGTCGAGGTCGAGCGCATCGGCGCCAACGGCGACACCGCCCGCGCCGCCGAGCTGGTGCGCTCCTTCGACGGCCGCGTGGACGCCATCGGCCTTGGCGGCCTCACCCCGGTCTTCCGCGTCGGACGCGCCCGCTACCCCCACCGCGAGGCGATCGGCATCGCCGCCCAGGCCCGCCGCACCCCCGTGGTTGACGGCGGCGTGGTCAAGAGCACCCTGGAGCGCTGGGCCGTCGCCCAGGCCGCGCGCAAGGTGCCCGGCCTCTTCCGCTACAAGAAGATCCTGCTCACCAGCGGCATCGAGCGCTACCAGCTCGCCGCCGCCATCGCCCAGCACGAGGGCGAGCTGCGCTTCGCCGACCCGATTGTCCACATCGGACTGCCCTTCCTGCCCGCCCCGCGCAGCGTCGAGCAGCTCGAGCACTACGCCGCCACCACCCTGCCCATCCTGGCCCTGCTGCCCTACAGGGTGCTGCACCCCGTCGCACTGGGCCAGGAGGGCTACGACCCCCGCGCCGCCGAGCTGTTCCGCTGGGCCCAGGTGGTGGCCGGCGACTTCGCCTACGTCCGCCGCTTCGCCCCGGCCGACCTGGCCGGCAAGGCCATCGTCACCGACGACCCCTCCCCGGCGGAGGTCGAGGACCTGCGCCGCCGCGGCGTGACCACCCTGGTCACCATGAACCCGCCCCTGGTAGGGGCCGACGGCGCTGTCAGCCCGCGCCCCTTCGTCGCCGCCGACGTGCTCGAGGCGATCATCACCGCGATCCAGGAGACGGGCGGCCAGCCAGGCGAGGCCGAGGCCCTCGACTTCATTGCCGCCGCCGGCTGGGGGCCCACCATCCAGGAGCTGAACCCCCGCCCGAGGGCGAAGTTCGCCTTCGTTATCCACCCCCTGCGCACCAGCCTGATCGCCAACGACCCGCGCTTCAGCTGGACGCGCCACCTCCCCCCGCGCCTGGTCGAGCTTGTGGCCGCCCAGATTCCGCCCCTCTACCTCTCGAAGATCCGCGGTATCCGCTCGCAGGCCACCGGCGAGGAGGCCGAGGGCATCCTGCTGACCCTCGGCACCACCCCCCGCGAGATGATGCGCCGCGAGCCCAGCTTCACCTACAGGCGCCTGATCCGCGCGGCGCGCATGGCCGAGCGCATGGGCGCCCAGCTGATGGGCCTCGGCGCCTTCACCTCGGTGGTCGGCGACGCCGGCGTCACCGTGGCCCAGAAGTCCGACATCGGCATCACCTCGGGCAACTCGCTCACCGTGGCCGCCACCCTCGAGGCCGCCAAGCAGGCGGTGCTGCTGATGAAGGGCGGCCGCCCCGACAAGGTGCGCGCCGTGGTGATCGGGGCCACCGGCTCGATCGGCTCGGTCTGCGCCCGCCTGCTCGCCCA
>DAOLDO010001276.1:0-1757 GCA_035327325.1 Chloroflexaceae bacterium
GATCTTCCTGGTCACGGCCCAGGTCTCGGAGTGGCTCGGCTGGTCGGACGCGGGTAACTTCCTCGTCCTGAGCGCCCTGGTGGTCGCGCAGCTGCTCGGGGCGGCGGCCCTGCTGCTCAGGGCGGCCAGAAGGATGGAGGTGGCGCGATGATGACCATGGCTGAGCTGCTCGACCGCATGGCCGCCGGCGGCGAGCTGGGCGATGGGGCCCGCGACGCGATCGGCGCGGCGCTGGCGGGGCGGGGTCGTGACACGACACCGTGGTACCTGCACCTGCTGGTGGGCGTCGGGTCGCTCGTGGCGGCGCTGCTGCTGCTCGCCTTCTTCGGCATGGCCAACCTGCTCGACAGCAGCGGGGTGATGGTGACGACGGGCCTGGTGCTCTGCGGGGGTGCCGCGCTCGCCCGCCTCGCCCTCGACCGGACGGGCGTGCTGCACCAGGCGCCGCTGGCGCCGGCCCTCGCGGGCGCCCTGATGGTCTGGATCGGGATCTGGTCGTCGGGCGGCGGCTTTTTGAGCGGGACCGGCGACCGGAGCACCTCGCTCGCCCTGGCGGGGCTGGCGGCCCTCGAGCTGGGCATGATCTTCGCCTACAGGGACAGGCTGCACCGCTTCCTGGCGACCGTGGTGGTCTGCATGGCGGTCTGCCTGCTGCTGCTAAACAACGATCTGCACCTCGCGGCGGCGCTGCTGGCGGTGGCCCTGGGGTGGGCGGCCACGCTGGCCTGGCAGCACGAGAGCCTGCTGGCGCGGCGCGAAGAGCTGGCGCGACCGGTGCTCTACGGGCTGACCATGGGGCTTTTCGCAGTGATCTGGGCGCTGCTGCTGGAGCAGGACACCCTCGACTGGGTGGTGAGCGTGGGGCTTGGGGCGGCGCTGGCCCACCAGGCCTGGCGGCTGCTCGCCGGCGCCGCGCCACGCGCGCGGGCCCTAGGGGTGGCGGGCGCCCTGCTCCTGCTGCCCCTGGCGTGGGGCTCGCCGGGCCTGCTGGCTGCGCCGCTGATCATCCTGGTGGGGTTCAGCCGGGGGAGCCGGATCGTCGTCGGGTTGGGGGCGCTCTTCCTGGCGAGCTACATCATCTTCTTCTACTACAACCTCGAGCTGACGCTGCTGGCCAAGTCGTTCTCGCTGCTGGGCGTCGGCGCGGCGCTGCTCGGGGCGCGGGCCGCGCTGGCGCGGGCGCGGGTTCTATGAGGGTTCCTATGCGCAAGCTAATGATTGGCGCGGCGCTGCTGCTGGCGCTGGCCTGGGCGGGCTGGCAGGTCGTGGCGAAGGAGCGGCTGGCGGCGACCGGGCGGCCGGTGCTCTTCGAGCTGGGGACGGTGGACCCGCGCTCGCTCATCCAGGGCGACTACATGATCCTGGGCTACAGGGTGGCCCAGGAGGTGGAGGCGCGGGGCGGCGAGCTGCCGCCGCGGGGCGAGCTGGCGGTGCTGGTCGGCCCCGACGGCGTGGCGCGCTCGGCGCGGCCCTACATTGCGGGCGGCGACCTGGCGGCGGGCGAGGTGCGGGTGGACTACCACACGGGCGGTTGGCGGATCGCGGTCGGCCCCGAGAGCTTCTTCTTCCAGGAGGGGGAGGCGGAGACGTTCGCGGCGGCGCGCTACGCCGAGCTCAGGGTGAGCCCGGAGGGCGAGGCGCTGCTGGTGGCGCTGCGCGACGAGAGGCGGGAGGTGCTGGGGCGGCCGGCGGGGCGGTGAGGGCGGGCGCCACTTCCGGGGGGGGGCCCACGTCTGGCAGACAACGATGGTTTAACC
>DAOLDO010001277.1:0-1752 GCA_035327325.1 Chloroflexaceae bacterium
CAGGGGCTCGGACCAGCGGTAGGCGTCGGTGGCGTTGCGCTCGACCCCGTGGAAGCGCACCAGGGACCGCCCGGCCGCCGGGTCGTCGGCGGCGACGGCCAGCCCGGGTCGGGCCACCGAGGCGCCGGCCAGCATCAGGGCCAGGGCCAGCAGGGCCAGCAGGGCCGGGGGCAGCAGCGGCGCGAGGGCGGCCCGGCCGCCGACGCGCGCGCCCCGCTCCGCCCGGGCGGCCGCGGAGGGTGCGCTCATCGCCGCGCCCCGGGCGGCGCGGCGGCGACGAGCTTACCACGGCCGCTGCCTGGCCCCCCCTCTCCGACGCGGAGAGGGGGATGGGGGGTGAGGTCTGTGGCGGCGCCGGTATCGTGTAGCACAGAGCTGCGCATGGCGCCCATTATAGCGCAGGCCCGGCCGTCGCCCTACGCGGCCTGCTCGGTCAGGGGGGCGAGGGCCTCGACCATGCCGCGCAGCACGCGCTCGGTGAAGCGCGCCAGGCTGCGCCGCCCGAACATGCGCACGTAGTCCTCCACGGCCACCAGGGGGCCGGGGTCGGCCCCGCCGTTGCGCTCGCGCAGGAACCAGCGGTGGTCCATAATCCAGCGGTAGAGGTCGGCCTCGGTGCGCCCGGGGAAGGCCGCCAGGGCCTCGCGCTCGCGCAGCACCTCGACCACCGGCGTGTAGACCTGGTCGTACCAGCTGGCCACGGCCTCGTCGCGCGGCACGTCGGCGCCCCGCTCCCGGCACAGGTAGTAGCGGTGGGCGTTGATGTGCTGCACCAGGGCCAGGTAGCCGCCCGGCTCGCTGAACTCGACCCGCTGCTCGGGCCGCAGGGCCGCCAGGCCCGTCCAGCCAAGGAAGTCGCTGTACTCTTCCTTCAGCAGCAGGTCGCGCAGGCTCAGGCTGGGCGAGAGGGGCACGTCCACCACCAGCTCGGTGACGATCGCGTCAATGTCCACCTGGCCCTGCAGGCGCGCCACCGAGATGCGGTGGTGCCCGTCCTTCACGAAGTAGATGTCGCCGACCTTGTAGAGCTCGACGGCCGGCAGGGCCACCGCCTCGTGGTGGGCCCGGTCAACCGACATCCAGCGGTACCTGGTGGCCTCGTGGAGGGGGGCGAAGCGGCGGTCGAAGTCCGCGTAGCGACCCTCGCTGCCGACGATCTGGTCGAGGGGGACGGGCCTGTTGCCGAGGTGGCTCTGGCCGCGGATATTCAGGCGGGCCCGTACCTCCTCGAAGGGGAGTAGTTCGTTCGAGGAGCGGCCGATCAGCGCCCCGAGCTGCGCGAGCATCGCCCGGCGCCTGGCTCGGTTAAAGTCTTCACGGGTGATGTGGTTGATCCAGGACATCTATTCGCTCCTGGCCACGCCCCACGACGCCGTGTGCTGTCGGTCTGTCTTTGACTGAACCTCGTAGCCCTGATACTCCTTACGCTCTCGTGGGCATGGTAGCACGCCGGTAGTGTAATTGCAAGCACAACCGTTGCGCTCTCAACTTCTTATCAGTTGGGGCTGGGGTCCGATCTCCATCAGCCTGTAGCCGGCCGTATTGATCACGGTCGTGTCGCCGTACTCGCTGCGCACGCCGCTGTCGTAGCCGTAAGAGAGGTGGATGTGCCCGTGGATGAGGTAGCGCGGGCGGAAGCGGTCCATCAGCCAGAGGAAGGCTTTGAAGCCGCGGTGGGGGTAGTCGGGGCCGTTGTGGATGCCGAGGGGCGGCGCGTGGGTGATCAGGATGTCGAGGTAGCTGCCGAAGCGG
>DAOLDO010001278.1:0-1752 GCA_035327325.1 Chloroflexaceae bacterium
CGGGCTGTTCCACCCCGTGGCCGAGCGGCTGCTCGCCCGCTGCGACGCCGTGCTGCGCGTGGGCGGCCCGTCGGCCGGCGCCGACCAGATGGTGGATAGCGCGCAGGCGCGCGGGCTGCTCGTCTTCCGCCGGCTCCAGGACATCCCGGGCTGCGCGGGCCTGCCCGAGCCCCACGCCCGCTGAGGCCGCGGCCGGGAGGCTAGTGGGTGGCTTGTGTGTGGCGATGCCATGCCTGAGCTGTGAGGTGTGAGGTGTGAGCAGGCTGTGCTCGCCGCGGATCACACCTCACCCCTCACACCTCCCTCGGCTGGCAATGAGCAGATCAGGCGACCCATTAGTTGATGGCGCGCCCCTTGCCCTCCCAGAAGCGCTCGCGCAGGCGGAACTTCTGGATCTTGCCGGTGCTGGTCTTGGGCAGGTCGCCGAAGAAGACCGCCTTGGGGCACTTGTAGGCGGCCAGGTGCTGCCGGCAGAAGGCGATCAGCTCGGCCTCGACCAGCTCGGCGCCGGCCTTGAGGGTGACGAAGGCGACCGGCACCTCGCCCCAGAGCTCGTCGGGGCGGGCGACGACCGCCACCTCGAGCACGGCCGGGTGCTGGGCGACGGCCTGCTCGACCTCGATCGTCGAGATGTTCTCGCCGCCCGAAATGATGATGTCCTTGGCGCGGTCGCGCAGCTCGATATAGCCGTCGGGGTGCATCACGCCGACGTCGCCCGAGTGGAACCAGCCGCCGCGGAAGGCCTGGGCGGTGGCCTCTTCCTGGCGGTAGTAGCCCTTCATCAGATTGTTGCCGCGCATCACCACCTCGCCGAGGGTGGCGCCGTCGGCGGGGACGTCGCGCATCCCCTCGTCCACCACGCGCAGCTCGAGTGCGTGAAGGTAGGGCACGCCCTGGCGCGACTTCAGGCGGGCGCGCTGCTCGCCAGGCAGGGCGTCCCACTCGGGATGCCAGGCGCAGATCGTGTGCGGACCGTAGGTCTCGGTGAGGCCGTAGACGTGGGTGATCTTCGCGCCCATGGCCTCGACGGCGGCGAGCACGGTGGGCGAGGGCGGGGCGGCGGCGGTGACGATGTGCAGGGGCGCGACGAGGCGCATGTCGGCGATGGCAGGGCTGTTGAGCAGCATAATCAGCACGGTGGGCGCGGCGCAGAAGTGGGTGACGCCGTGGTCGGCCACCAGGCGCACCACGGCGGCGGGGTCGAAGCGGCGCAGGCAGACGTGGGTGCCGCCCGCGGCGGTGACGGCCCAGGGGAAGCACCAGCCGTTGCAGTGGAACATCGGCAGGGTCCAGAGGTAGACGCTGGCGCTGCTCAGGCCCGTCTCCATAATCTCGCCCATGGCGTTGAGCGCGCCGCCGCGGTGCGAGTACATCACGCCCTTGGGACGGCCGGTGGTGCCGGAGGTGTAGTTGACGCTGAGGGTATCGGTCTCCTCGACGGCGGGGGCCTCGGCCCAGGGGAGCGGGGGCGTGGCGGCGAGCAGGGCCTCGTAGTCGGGGCCGTCGAGGCGCAGGCCCGGCGCGCCGGCCTGCTCGTCGGCGATGGTGACGACCGCCGCGAGGGCGGGCAGCCGGTCGAGGTGGGGGGCAACCAGGTGGGCCAGCTCGGTGTCAACGCAGGCGACCTTCGCGCCCGAGTGGTCGAGGATGTAGGCGACCTCGTCGCTGGAGAGGCGGGGGGGGGGCGCCCCGAGGAGGGGGCCGGGGCCGGGGGCGCGCAGGGGGGGCGCGCCCGGGGGGGGGGGGGGTGGG
>DAOLDO010001279.1:0-1752 GCA_035327325.1 Chloroflexaceae bacterium
CGACCGGTGGACGTTGGCGAGCGTCGAGCAGTGACGCCAAGCGGTGCGCACCGGCACGACCTGCGTCGTCAGCGTCGAACGCGAGGACGAGTGGATGCGGCAGCTTGGCGAGGGAGGTGGCGACGGCCTCGTCGCCGTAGGTGGCGTAGAACAGCGCGCCGCCGTTGTCGCCGCTCACCCGGCCGAGCAGGTGCGGGCGGCCGCTCGCGTCGAAGCGCAGGACGGGACCATCTATGCGGTCCTGGTCAATCTGGCCCTCGCCCCACGCCTCTGGCTGCGTGCAGTTCGCGTCGCAGGCGGCGAAGAAGGTCCCGGCGTGGTCCATGCCGGCGCGGTCGTCGGTGTAGATGAAGCGCGGCCGGCCGAGGTGGTCGAGCGCGAACGACTGGGCCGTCGCGTAGCTGTTGCCGACGCCGATCACGGCCGTGGTCGCCACGGTCGCCACGGCCCAGCGGGCAGGGTCGGCGCACTGGCTGTCGCAGGCGGCGTAGCGGATCGGCGCGCCGCGGCCGTCGGGCTCGGGGCTGATCAGCACCCGGGGCTGGCCCGCGGGCGTCAGCGCGATCTGCACGTCGTCGGCCCCCTCCGCCAGGGCCACCTGGCGCCAGCCCGCGCGCTGGAGGCAGGCCCCGGCGGGCTGCGCGGGGCAGTAGGCGTAGTAGGCCGGTCGCACGCCGTCGGGCGTCTCGCCCGTGGCGAAGTAGGCCGCGTGGAGGCCGCCAGCCCTGTCCACCGCGATGGTGGCGTTGTAGTTCCAGCTGGCGGTGTTGAGGAAGAGTCCGCCGCGGGGGCTGGGGCCAGGGGCGGGGCTCGGCGGCGTGGCGCCGGCGTGGGTGACGATCACAGGCAGGTAGACCCTGGCGAGCTGGGCGGGGGCGGCGGGGCCGGCCGGGGGCTCGGCGGGGCTGGCGGCGGCGAAGGGCCCGGCGAGCAGCGAGAGCAGCAGGGTCAGCAGGCCCAGCAGGGTGAGGCGTGACGCGCCAACGAACATCGAGTGCTCCCTCCAAGGGTGGCGCTCGGCCGTCCTCGCCCATCGGGGCGGCGGAGCGCCATGTTTATGATACAAGCGTCTCACGAATCCAACAGACGCAGGGTAGCACAGGGCGCGCCGCCAGCATATAAGACTTTAGTCTTATATGTGGGCCCTTGTTGCGCGGCTTAGAGGCGCCGGGCAACTCAGCGGGCGTAGAAGTGAAAGAATCGTAGAGAAGGGGGGACTACAGAATCGTCAGGGCGCAGCGTGCGGCTGCGCCCCGGGCGAAGGAGATGGCGAACGGGCGGGGAGGGGTCAGTCGCCGTCGGCGGCGAGGTAGTCGGCGCGGGCCGGGGTGAAGGTGTCAATCACCACGCTGGGCTCGAGGGTCCAGACGGCGTGGGGGGTATCGCCGGGGATGGCGACCGACTCGCCGGGGCCGACCTCGACGGTGCTGTCGCCGACCTGGAAGCGCAGGCGCCCGCTGACGACGTAGGCGATCTGCTCCTGGGGGTGCTGGTGGAGGGGCACCTCGGCGCCGGCGGCCAGGTCAACCGTCATCTGGTAGATCTGGTCGGTCGCGACGAGCCTGCGGCGGACGACGCCGGGGAAGACCTCGATCCTGTTAGCGCTGGGGCCAGTGACCATAGCGGCCTCCTGTCGGGCTACTTCTTGCGCTTGCGGTCGCGGCGGGCGTCGCGGCGGCTGGTGGTGGGGGCGGGGGGGGGGGTGGGGGGGGGCGGGGGGGCGGTTGGGGGGGGGGGGGGGGGGGGGGGGGG
>DAOLDO010001280.1:0-1751 GCA_035327325.1 Chloroflexaceae bacterium
TGACGGTCGCTCCGGACCTCACCCCCGCCTCGCTCTGCTCGGCTCCCCCTCTCCGTTGCGGAGAGGGGGCAGGGGGGTGAGGTCTGCGGCGGCGTGGAACGGTAAAGCGCCCACGAACCTTGTCTAAGGCCGGGTCTGTGAAGGAGGCACGATGAACTGGTTCTACGCCGAGGATATTGTAACGCGGCTCGAGCTCGACCCCAACAGGGCCTACGTGCCCGTGGCCGACCTGGCGGGGAGCCTTGGCCTGGCGGCGCCCCGCGAGGAGCGGCGCGTGCGGGCCCACGGCCTGCTGGCCGCGGGCGCGCGGCGGCTCGAGGTCGAGACTGACGACGGCGACAGTCTGGTCCGCCTCTGCCTGCCGGTCGAGCTGGTGCCCCTCTGGCTGACCACGGTTGACCCGGGCGAGGTGGGCGACGCGGCGGCGCGGGCGCGGCTCGAGCTGTTCCAGCGCGAGGCGGCCTCGGCCCTGTGGCAGGCATTCAGGCCCCAGGGCTTCGACAGCGGCGACGTCCTGGTGGCGCCTCGCCAGCAGCAGGGCCACGCCGAGCAGGCCTACGTGGGCGCGATGTCGGTGGCGGCCATGGCGCGCCAGCAGCTGCTGCTCGAGCGCCAGCTCGACGCGCCCCACGACGACGACCTGGGGCCCGGCGCCGACCCGTGGGCGGCCCGCGCCGGCGCCGCCGACGACCCGGCCGCCGCGCGCGTGGCCCAGACGGTGCGCAAGGTGGCCCGCACCCTGGGCGAGCGCACCCGCCGCAACGAGTACTGGGGCGCCCTCAGCGGGCTCTACCGCAACTTCGGCATCTCGTCGTACCGGCGCATGCCCCCCGGCCGGCTCTACGAGGCCCTCGAGTGGCTCGAGCGCTGGTACGGGGACATGATGGGCGAGCCGGAGCCTCCGCCGGATATCTAGCGGGGCCAGCCCCCGCCACCCCTTACGCGGAGCTTCGGCTGGCACCCGCCCCGGGGGGCCCGCCCTCGCGGCGCCCCCGGGTCTGTGTGCCACCTGTCTGCATAGCTTCGGCTGGCACCCGCCCCGGTGGGCCGGGCCGACCACGCCGGCCGGGACTCTGGGCGCGCCAGGGGCACCTGAACGGCAGCGCCCACGGGGCATGGCAGCACGGCCGCCCGGCACGGTAGGGCCGGCATGCTGGAGGGATCGAAGGGCGAAGCCCTCGCGCCGGGGGGCGTGGGGGGCCGGCGGCGGCCCCCCGCATAATGAAAGAGTGTGGACCCCGCCCGCAGGGCGGAAGCCCCCTACGGCGCGCTCGCGACGCTCTGGAGCAGGTCGCCGAAGCCGTTGAGCATGCGGCTGTCGGGGCCGCGGGCGAAGCACTCGAGGCGGCCCGCCGCGGCGGCGCAGGCGGGGACGGAGTTGAGCACGGGCGAGAAAGGGTCGGCCGAGCGCTGCCAGACCACCTGGTCGTTGCCGGCCCAGGTGGTCGAGTAGAGGCTCTGGCCCGCGTTCAGGGCCATCAGGGCGAAGCGGCGGGGCCCCACGGCCACCACCGAGGGCGCCGAGCCGAGGGCCAGGTCGTTGTCGCTCTGGACGCGCATCGAGACGTGCACGTAGCCGCGGCCCTCGATCGTGCCCTGGCCGATGCGGACCTCCTGGCGCATGATCCAGTTCTGGGTGCTGGTGACGAAGCACTGGATGATCGGCTCGCCGCTCCAGGCGGCGCAGGCCGGCGCCGAGCGCAGCTCGCCGCCCAGGTCGCGCCAGTCGGACCACTGGCCGCGCACCCACG
>DAOLDO010001281.1:0-1749 GCA_035327325.1 Chloroflexaceae bacterium
GTCGCGGCGGGCGGCGGCCAGCTGCCCGGCGGCGAGCTGGTCGGCCTCGGCCTTGCTGGATACGGGCTCACTCACGCTCACGGCCTTCTCGCCGGCGGCGCCCGCGGCCTTGGCCTGGCCCACGATCGCCTGCTTGGCCTTCACGTCCCAGCCGCGAACCTCGACCGCGTTCACCTGGCCGGCGGTGCTCAGGCGCGGGGTGAACTCGATCACGTCCTCGTCGCGCTTGAGCGTGACGGCGGGCGGCCCGGCCGGTCGGCGCCCCCTGATGCGCAGGGTCGGCCCGTCCACCAGCAGCTCGAAGCCGATGCGGCGGGCCCGCTCGAGCAGGAACTCCAGGTCGGTCTGGTTGTGCTGGAAGACCTGCTCGTGGCGCACCGTGGTGGCCTCGACCTCGATCGCCAGCCCGGCGGGCGAGGCCACCTGGCGGAAGATGTCGGCGTCGGTCATCTGGGCGAACGAGCGCGTGCGGCGCGGTCCGTTAAGCCGGTGGCGGGCGTCGTAGCCGCGCACGGTCAGCATGGGCGTCTGGCCGGCGGCGTACTCCAGCTCGAGGGCCGTGATCTGGCCGCTCAGCAGCGGCTGCTCGCGGCCCTGGTAGCCCATCGCGATCGCCACGGCGGCGCCTGGCGCGAACAGCGCGTCGTCGGCCCACGTCAGGCGCGAGCGCCGGGCGTCCCAGCTCACCAGCTGCAGCGTGAACATAGCGGGCGAGTCGAGGCTGTCGCTCACGGATACGGCCACAAGGTCGGCGGTGACGGGTGAGGGCAGCGGGACGTTGTTGAGGCGCACGCTGACGCTCGGCACGAGCGCGCTTTTGCCGCCCGCCCCGGCGCTGGCGGCGACCGCGACGGCGGCCCCCGCGCCGGCCCCCGCGCCGGCGAGCAGGTCGGCGGTCATTGCCGGCGCTCCACGGGGCTCAGCACGGGCACGATCAGGACCTGGCCGGGCGCGAGGGCGAATGGGTTGACGATGCCGTTGGCGCGGGCGATCGGTCGCCAGAGGGCCGGGTCGTCGTACTCCTCGGCGGCGATCGCGCTGAGGGTCTCGCCGCGGCGCACCACGCGGCGCTTGGCTACGTCGGGCGACATCTTGTTCTGCAGGCGGGCCTCCATGCCGCCGGCCATCCACTCCTGGAAGCTGCAGTTGAGCGTGGCCCGCACCGGCGTGCCGCTCGGCAGGAACAGGGTGAAGCTCTGGTTCAGGCTGGTGATCACGCCTTCGAAGAAGATGCCGAGCATGCCCCAGACGAGCTTGCAGATCGGCGGGCGATGGATGGGGCCGTGGCGCCGCACCGTGGTCAGACCCTCGACGAGGGCGGTGAGCAGGCGCACGTCGGTGCCCAGCTCGTAGGTGTCGAAGAACAGGTCGAGGGTGAGCGTTGCGGGGTTGCCGTGGGTGAACTGGCTGCGCCCCACGTCGCTCTCGGCGATCGGCTCGCTCTTCCAGTTGACGCTCTTGTTGATCGCGATCTGCTGCGGGTTGAAGAGGGCCACGGCGGGCAGCCCGATCTCGGGGATGATCATCAGCTTGGCCAGGGTCATCGGCGGCCTCCTCGGCGCTCGCTCTCGACGGCCGCCCGGCGCGCCAGGCGGCGCATCACCCGCTCCGCCAGCTCGTCCAGGTCGGGCGGTGCCGGCTGCTGCGGCGTTGGGATGGGGCGCGGCAGTGGTGGCGCGGCGCCGGGCGCTGGCGGCGGCTCGCGCCACGGCGCGGGGCCGGCCCCTGGCGGCGAGCCCGGCTGGGCGG
>DAOLDO010001282.1:0-1746 GCA_035327325.1 Chloroflexaceae bacterium
CGACGGGCGAACACCTGCGCTACTGCTCGACCAGGCCGAGGGCCTCGGCGTAGCGCTCAGCGGCGCGTCGCCGGCGGGCGCGGCCCTGGAGGCCGGCGCCGAGGGCGAGCAGCTCGGCCAGGCGGTCAACCTGGCCAGGGCTCAGATCGGCCCCGCGGCCGTCGCCGGCCTCGAGCGATAAGGCCCCGTCGGGGTGGAGGGCGGCGGCCGGCGCGTCGCCCAGGTCGAGGCGCAGGCCAGCGGGCGGGGTGGCGCGGTTAGCCATCCTGCGCCCCCTTCCCGGCCAGGGCCCGGCGCAGCACGTCGGCGACGCGCCGCGCGGCGTCGGCGTAGCCGCGGCCGCCCTTGCCCCCGGCCAGGGCCTCAGCGATCTCGCCGGGGCTCTCGCCGGCCAGGAAGCGGGCGAGGATCTGCGCCTCTTCCGGGGTGAGGGCCGCGCCGCGTCCTGACGGGCTGGAAGTGGCGCGGGCGCTGTCACTTCCGCTGTCACTTCCGGCCCCACTTCCGGCCCCCGGGGTGCGGAAGCCGATCGGGCGCTCGGCGGAAGGGGCCGCGGAAGGGGCGGCGGAAGCGGGCCCGGCCAGCTGCTCGGCGACGCGCCCCAGGTCGCCGGGGTCCATCCTGGGGATGATCACCCGGCGGAAGGCGCCGGCGGTGTTCAGCAGGTACGCCGTGCCGGCGGGCAGCTCGAGCAGGTCGCCGGGCAGATCGGCGGCGAGCAGCCCGGTAAGATACCGGGCCTGCGCCGGGCGGCACCGATGCACGTAGGCGCTGGCCAGGCTGTCGCGCACCTCTGAGCCCCCGGCCCGGGTCGCGGTCCAGACCTGGCCCGCCACCATGGCGTACAGGCCGAGCTTGCGGCCCTCTTGCCCCAGGCCCTCGACCAGGGCGGCCAGCGGATCGGCGAGCTCGCCGCGCTGTAGGGCGCTGTACTCGTCGGCGATGAAGAGCAGCGGATCGCCGCTCTTGCCGGCCTTGCGGCGGCGCAGCTCCTCGGCCACCAGCTCGACGGCGGCGCGCATCTCCCGGGGGCTCTCGGCGGGCGCGCACAGGAAGCGCCCGGCCAGCGGCTCGAGGCGCGCGGCCAGGCTCTCGGCGTTGCCGGCGTGCGGGTCGAGCAGCACAATCCGGGTTCCGAAGAGCGCCGCCTGAGCGGCCAGAAAGCAGGCCGTCCAGCTCTTGCCGCTGCCCGACAGGCCGCCGAGGCCGCAGCTGTAGAGGTCAAGCCAGGAGCCTTCCACGGGGGCGCCGTTCTCAGCGTCGAAGCCCAGCAGCATGGGGTTGCCGCGCCCTACGCGGCCGCCGTCGAGAAGTGTGCGGAAGCTCGGCAGCTCGACGGGGGGTTGCAGAGCAGGTGCCAGAGCAGTTCCGAGGGCGTCAGCTCGATGATCGTGGCGGTAGTGCGGTGACCAGGTGAGGCTGTGCGGTACGGGCTGCTGCTGCGCCTCGGCGATGCGCGCGGCGTGGTACGCGCCGAGGGCCTGGGGGGCCACGCTCCCCAGCTGGCCGATCGGCACGTCGAGCAGGCCGGCCCCGTCGGGCCGGGCGTGGCGAAAGCGAAAGCGGGCGTGCGACACCCCCAGGGCCGCCAGATACACCCCCAGGCCGGCGATACCTGCGGCCAGGCTCAGGGTGACCAGCATCACGGCCAGGTTGGCTACGGCGGCGCGGCGGGGCGCCCAGGCGGCCCCGAGCTCGGCGTCGCGCGCGATGCGCTCGGCCTCGGCGAGCTGCCGGGCGTAGGCG
>DAOLDO010001283.1:0-1734 GCA_035327325.1 Chloroflexaceae bacterium
GAAGAAGCTTTACCCAACACTCAACCCATCAGAATAGCTCGGACGGAGTACTAGCGCAGAAGCCACAGTGTGCGAGAGGGCCGCGATGCCCGGCGACGCCGACCTCATCTACTTCAACGGGGTGAACGCGACGCGGGGCGAGTACGCCCGGGGCCCCCTGACGGTCGGGCGGCTGGCCGCCATGATCGTCGGCGACGGGCCCGGCCCGGGGCGGGTCGAGCCGGACGAGGCCCAGCGGGCCCTGCTCAGGCACCGCGCCGAGGCCGCCGGCGCGTTCCGGGTGAAGGAGGGCGTGCGCGAGGACGACCTGGCCTCGGCCGGCTGGGCCGTGGTGTTCCCCGCAGCAGCCGACTACGCGGCGGCGCGCGAGGCCCTGGCGCTGCTGCTGGCGCTGCGCCGGAGCCAGGCGGGCGACCTGTTCCGGGAGTGCTCGGGGGCGGCGGGCTACCAGGCGGGCGAGTCGGCGCGCGACTTTCTCGGGCGGCAGGGGGCGGCCACGAGCGGCGCGGTGGACCCGGCGCGCTTCCCGTACTACGTGCTGCTGGTGGGCTCGCCCGACGAGATCCCCTTCCGCTTCCAGTACCAGCTCGACGTGCAGTACGCCGTCGGCCGGCTGCACCTGCCGGCGCCCGACGCCTACGCGAGCTACGCCCGCAGCGTGGTGGCGGCCGAGCGGGGCGAGGTGACGCTGCCGCGCCGGGCGGTCTTCTTCGCCCCCAACAACCCCGATGACCGGGCCACGGCCGCCAGCGCCCGCGAGCTGGCGGCCCCCCTCGCCGCCGCCCTCGCCGGCGAGGAGCGGGCCCGCGGGTGGGAGATCGTGACGGTGCAGGGCGAGGCCGCCACCAAGGCGCGGCTGGCGGCTCTGCTCGGCGGCCCTGAGACGCCCGCGCTGCTCTTTACGGCCAGCCACGGGGCCGAGTTCGACCCGCTCGACCCGCGGCAGCTCGCGCACCAGGGCGCGATCCTGTGCCAGGACTGGCCGGGCCCGCGGGCCTGGGCCCACAGGGCCCTCAGCCCCGACTTCTACCTGGCCGGCGAGGATATCGGCGCCGAGGCGCGCCTGCTGGGAACCGTGACCTTCCACTTCGCCTGCTTCGGCGCGGGCACCCCGCGCCTGGACGACTTCCCCCACCTGCGGGGCCAGCAGGGCGCCCTGGCGCCTCACAGCTTCGTCGCCGAGCTGCCCAGGCGCCTGCTCGGCCACCCGCGGGGCGGGGCCCTGGCCGTGGTCGGCCACGTCGAGCGGGCCTGGACCTACTCGTTCGGCGATGGGCAGGGGGGGCGGCAGCTCGAGACCTTCGCCAGCTTCCTCAGGCGGGTGATGCTGGCGGGGGCGCCCGTGGGCCTGGCCCTCGAGTTCTTCAACGACCGCTACGCCGAGCTGGCCACGGGCCTCACCGACGATATGGAGCGCCTGCGCTACGGCGGGTCGGTGGACGAGCGCCAGCTGGGCAGCCGCTGGACCGAGCATAACGACGCCCGCAGCTATGTGGTGCTGGGCGACCCCGCCGCGCGCCTGCCACTCCCCCGGCCAGGGGCCGCCGCCGACGCCACGCGGGCGACCATCCCGGAGGTTCGAACCGTGTCAACGCCCCGGCCCGAGCCACCAGCCCAGGCCACCGCGCCGCCGCCGCATCCGGGCGGACCGCCGCCCCCCGCGCCACAGGCCGCGCCGCCGGGCTACCCGTACCCCGGCTACCCGCCGCCGCCCGTGGTGGTCTACTACAGCTA
>DAOLDO010001284.1:0-1734 GCA_035327325.1 Chloroflexaceae bacterium
CCGCCCCGGGGCCGGGCGACCACGTTGGGGCGCCCGTACCCCCGTCGGCGCACATCACGGCGCCCCACCGGGGCCGCCCCGGGCCGCCCGTCCACGCCCCGGCGCCCGTGTCCACCACCGGCGCCCCACCGGGGCCGCCCCGGGCCGCCCGTCCACAACCCACCGCCCGTGTCCACCGCCGACACACGTAGGGGCCGCCCAACGTGGCCGCCCTCCGGTCCGGCGCCCATGTCCACCGCCGCCGCGCGTCGGGGCCGCCCCCGCCTCACGTGGCCGACCCCAGGCCCACGTGGTCGCCCCCGGCCGTGAGGTCGAGGAAGTGGCCGAGGGCCGTGATGGCGGCGGCCACATCCGGGGCGGCGACGGTCTCGGCGGGATTGTGGCTGACGCCGCCGGCGCAGCGCACGAAGAGCATGGCGGCGTCGGCGACCTCGGCCATGACCGCGGCATCGTGCCCGGCGCCGCTGGGCAGCTCGATCGGCGGGTGGCCCGTCGCGGCGATGGCGGCGGCCAGCCGCTCGCGCAGGGCGGGAGCCATCGGCACCGCGGGACGGCTCTGGTCCTCCTCCCAGGTCAGGGCGACGCCGCGGGCCGCGGCGAGGGCCTGGGCCCTGGCGCGCAGCTCGGCTAGGGCCCCCAGGCGAGTCTGGTCGTCCTGGTGGCGCACGTCCAGGCTCATGATGGCGGCGCCGGGGATGACATTGCCGGCGCCGGGCAGCGCGGCGAGCTGCCCGACCGTGGCCACCAGCCCCTGGGTGGCCCGGGCGACCGCCTCGGCGGCGAGCACAACCTCGGCGGCGGCGCAGAGGGCGTCGCGGCGCAGCTCCATCGGCACGGTGCCCGCGTGGCCCGCCGTCCCTGCGAGGGAAAGGGTGAGCCTGCTGGCGCCGGCGATGGCGCTCACGACGCCGAGGGGCAGGCCGCGGGCCTCGAGCAGCGGCCCCTGCTCGATGTGGACCTCGACGTAGGCGAGCAGGCCGGCGGGGTCGCGGGCGGCGCCGGCGATCGCGGCCGGGTCGCCCCCGAAGGCGGCGATGGCCTCGGCGGCGCTGACCCCGGCGGCGTCGCGCAGGGCTAGGAGCCCCGGGGGGAAGCGCCCGGCGAGGGCCAGGCTGCCGAAGAACGAGGTCCCGAAGCGCAGCCCCTCCTCGTCGGCGAAGGCGACCACCTCGACGGCGAAGGGCAGGCGGCGGCCCTCCCGCGCCAGGGCCTCGACGGCGGCGAGGCCGACCAGGACGCCAAGGATGCCGTCGTAGCGCCCGGCGTCGCGCACCGTGTCGAGGTGCGAGCCGATCAGCAGGGCCGGGGCGTCGGGGCGCTCGCCGGGGTAGCGACCGAGCAGGTTGCCGGCGGCGTCCTCGGCGACGGCCATACCGGCGGCGCCCATCCAGCCGGCGACCAGGGCGTGGGCGCGGCGCATGGCCGGCGTGTACGACGGGCGGGTGAGGCACCCCTCCTCCTCGCTGAGGGCGGCCAGGGCGTCGCAGCGGGCCAGCGCGAGGGCGGCCAGGTCGTTTGTGGCGCTCATAGAGGGCATGTCTTTTACCACGAAGAGCACGAAGGGTCACGAGGGCCAGTAGACGTCAGCGGCGAGCCGGGCGCGTCGCGGTCGCTCGAGCGGAGCGGACGATCAGGGTGCTGCACGGCTGCGTGGGCGCCCATATCGGGGCGCCCTTACCTTCATCTCCCCCGCGTCACGCCAGCAGTACTCCGTCCGAGCTACTCTGCGGGGTT
>DAOLDO010001285.1:0-1725 GCA_035327325.1 Chloroflexaceae bacterium
TGTTCCGCTACGATCACGCCGCCGGCCGCTACGTGCTCCACGACAGCTACGCCGCATTCCTTTCCTCTGACGACGCCCGCCACCTGCGCGTCGCCGCGCTGACCGCCTTCTACACACCGCTGGACATCGTCGCCGCGATCTGGCAGGCTGTCGAGCAGCTTGGCATCAGCAGCCTGGATCGGCCGCGCATCATCGAGCCGGCCGCCGGCGTCGGCCACTTCATCTCGGCGATGCCACCCGAGCTCCGGGCGCGAGCCGAGATCACCGCCGTCGAGCTCGACCCGGTGACCGCCCGCATCCTCGGCCACATCCACCCCGACATCACGCTCCACGGCGGCGTGGGCTTTGAGCGGGTCGACCTGCCACCCAACGGCTTCGACCTGGCGATCTCCAACGTGCCCTTTGGCGAGATGAGCGTCCACGACCCGTACGTCCCCGCGGCCCTGCGCGGGCAAATTCATGACTATTTTTTCGCCAAAGCCCTGCGCCTCGTGCGCCCTGGCGGCTTGGTCGTGTTCCTCACCAGCTGGGGCACGCTCGACAAGCAGGCCCGCGCCGTCCGCACCTTCCTGGCCGAGCAGGCAACGCTCCTGGGCGCCTTTCGGCTCCCCAACGGAGTATTCAAGCGTATGAGCGGCTCGGAGAGCGCCACCGACCTGCTCATCCTCCAGAAGAAGCCCCGGCCTGAGGCCGAGCAGCCGCGCTGGCTCACGATCGCCGAGGCGGACTACCCGCGTTCCTCTGACCACCGCTCGATGACTGTTGGCTCGCGCTACACCCGCGAGATCAAAGACCCCGAGGAGCTCGCCGCGGCCCGCCTCGCCGTCAACCAGTGCTGGCTCGACGAGCCCGAACGGGCGGTTGGCCAGCCGGTGGTCGTCACCAGCGACAACAGCCTTTGGCTCCAGGTCACCCCTCCCGCCGGCGACCTCGCCCTGGCCCTCCAGCGCCGCCTCACCTCGCTGCTCCCGTCACAGATCGTCGCACCGGTTGTCGTCGAGGTGGCTGAGCAGGCGCCTGCTCCAGCCGCACCAGCGCTCCACGAGCGGCGTGCCAGCCAGATCACCCTCCCGATGCTGGGCGGCGTGGCCCAGGAGCGGGCCGCGGGCATGGCGAGTATCTACAACGCCGCCAAGGCGCTGATCCGCGCCGAGCTGAACGACGAGCCGGGCGTCGACGCGGCGCGGGCCGAGCTCAACCGGGTCTATCAGACCTTTGTCTGGCAGTACGGGGTGATCCACGACCCGCGTAACCAGCGGCTCTTTGGCGACCTGCCCGAGCTGCAGTTCCTGCTCGCCCTGGAGCGTAACCCACGCCGCACACCGAGCGGGCGTTGGCTCGCCGACCGCGAGCGCATCTTTCATGAGCGCACGCTCCGGCCGCACCAGCCAGCCCTTCCCGGCACGCTCACGCCCACCGAGGCGCTGCTGTGCTGTCTCGACGAGCGCGGTGACCTCGACGTCACCTACATCGCCACGCTGGCTGGCCAGTCGCCCGACGCCGTGGTCGAGGCACTGGGCGAGCGGGTCTACCGTCTCCCCGGTATGAGCCACTACGAGCTCGCCGACGTGTACCTCAGCGGCAACGTCGTCGCCAAGCTGCGCGACGCCCGGGCCTGGGCCGAGCGCGACCCCGCCTTCGAGCGCAACGTGGCGGCGCTCCAGGCCGTACAGCCCGAACCGCTCGGCCCGCGCGACATCATCGTCAACCTCAACGCCTTCTGGC
>DAOLDO010001286.1:0-1725 GCA_035327325.1 Chloroflexaceae bacterium
AAGCCACGGCCACCGCGTCCCCGACGCCCTCGGCCACGCCCCAAGCCACGGCCACGGCGTCCCCGACGCCCTCGGCCACGCCCCAGCAGACCACCACGGCTGTACCCCAGCAGACGGCAACGCCGACGACGCGCTTCCTGCCGCTGATCAACTTTGAGAACGGCCTGCTGGTTGATAGCGCGACGGGCGTAGATCGCGTCGTCGGAGGCGTTGTGCTGGAGACGGCGGCGCCCCTAGCCGGCGGCTACTCGGCGACAGTGCCTAATCTCGGCAACGCCTACCTGGAGAAAAACTTCACGCAGGCCGAGGGCATCTACATCTCGTTTTATCTGCGGGTGCACGCGCTCCCCAACACCGACATACGAGTGATGTTCGTGGACAGCGCGGGCACGACGGTCGGCAACTTCGTCCTGCGCGCCAACGGGCAGCTGCGGCTGCGGAACGGCTCGACCACGATCGGCACGAGCCCGTTTGCGCTGACGCCGGGCGTGGTCTACCGCCTCGGGCTCTACCAGCGGGCGGGCGCCGGCGCCAATGGGATCCTCGAGGGGTATCTGGCGGAGGCCGGCGCCCCGTTCGGCGCGCCGTTCGCGACGTTGACGAACGGGACGTGGACGACCCCCGCGACGCGCACCCGCCTGGGCGCCACCGTCTCTAACGCGCTCAACGCGACGTTCGACAACATCGAGCTGGACACGGCCGCCATGCCCGGCCCCTGACCCGGGGTCCAGCCACATGGGTCGTGGCGGAACAACCTGCCCCCTCTCCGCCGCGGAAAGGGGAGCGGGTGTATAGACGACGGCGCGCGGGGCGGCGGAGCCCCTACTCTTCGCCGCTAGCGCGCTTGCGCGCGCGCTCCTTGGCGGCCCGCAGGCGCTCGAGGGGGTCCTCGGCGGGGGCGGGGGGCGCCTGGGGCGGCGGGGCGGGGCGGGGGGCCTCGCCGGTGGGGCGGGGCGGCGCCTGGGGCGCTGCGGGCGGCTGCTCGGCGCCGCCGATGCGGGCGCCGGCGCGCCGCTTGGCGCCTTGCAGGCGCTCGAGGGTCGGGTCGGGCGGGGGCGGCGGGGCCGCCGGGCGGCTGGCGCGGGCCGAGGCCCAGGCCCTAGCCGCGCCGAAGTCGCCGCGGCGCAGCATCAGGCGGCGCAGGGCGATGTCAAGGGGCAGCAGGCAGAGGGCCAGCAGCAGCAGGGGCAGCCCGATCTCCTGGGCCTGGGTGACCTCGCCCGCGACGGGGGCGAAGGCATCGGCGGGGGCCGACAGGGTGGCGCCGGCGGTGAGCGAGGCCAGCTCGGCGAGGAGGGCGGGGTTGGCCTGCGAGCCGCGGTACTCGGAGGAGTAGGGCACCACCAGGCCGGCCGTCTCCTGGAGCACGACGCGGTCGGCGGCGGCGCCGCTGATCTGGACCAGGTAGGTGCCGGGGGTCGGGCTCTCGAGGCGGCCCTGGTAGCTGGTGGGGCCGACCTGGGGCAGGGGCACCTCGCGGCGCGAGCCGTCGGTGCCGATCAGGGTGGCGGTGACCTCCAGGTTCTCCTGGCCGGGGCCGGTGGTGAGCTGCACCACCGTCTCGCCGCCGGCCACGGTCACCTCGGTGCTAATGTCCTGGCCGCCGCGCACGGGCAGCACCGCGCCGACGAGCTGGGCGGCGAAGCGGGGGAAGCCCCCCCAGCCGACCAACTCGGCGGCCCACTGGCCCCTGGCGTCGCTGAGCCAGGCGGCGCTGCGCCCCAG
>DAOLDO010001287.1:0-1722 GCA_035327325.1 Chloroflexaceae bacterium
GGTGGGTCAGCATCCTCACCGGCTCGAAGAACGCGATCAAGGGCGTGGGCTTCTTTCTCGGCGCCCTGCTGCTCACCCTGGTGGGCTTCCAGCCGGCGCTGATGCTCCTCGGCGCCCTGGTGCTGGCCGCCCTCGCCGGCGCCGTGGCGCTAATTAAAGGCGATCTGGGCGCGGCGAACAAGAAGGCGAAGTTCAGCCAGATGTTCTCGCACAACCGGGCAGTGAACATGCTGGCCGCCGCCCGGATTTTCCTCTTCGGCGCCCGTGATGTCTGGTTCGTGGTGGGCCTGCCGGTCTTCTTCGTGAGCGTGCTGGGGTGGAACTTCTGGCAGGCCGGCGGCTTCATGGCCGTCTGGACGATCGGCTACGGTATTGTGCAGGCGTCCACTCCCGGTCTGATCCGCCGGCGGGTCGAGGGCGCTCACGAGCCTGATGGACGCACTGCCACAGGGCTGGCCTTCGGCCTGGCCGCGTTCCCCGCCGCCATCGCCGTAGCCTTGATGAACGGTATTGCCCCGGCGCTCGCCGTGGTCGCCGGGCTGCTCGCCTTTGGTGCGGTGTTCGCCTTGAACTCGGCGGTCCACAGCTACCTCATCCTGGCCTACACCGACAGCGACAAAGTGGCGATGAACGTCGGCTTCTACTACATGGCCAATGCGATGGGCCGGCTGGCGGGCACCGTGCTTTCGGGCCTGCTCTACCAGCTCGGCCTCCAGTGGGGCGCGAGCGGCGGCCTGGTCGCCTGTCTCTGGGCCTCGGTGGCCTTCGTGCTCACCGCCGGGCTGCTCTCACTCCTGCTGCCCGCCAACGCCGCCCCGCGCACCAGGCCGATCAAGCTCAAGGACCTTGGCGAGTGAGCTGAACAGGACTCGATGCTGGCACGGCGTTTCCGTCTGCTCACGATGGTGGCCCGCTCTAGCCCTGTAGAGTTGCTGACCTTCGGGCAGCTCGCCCTTGTTTGGTTGCCCCTTCGTTTGTTGTGCCGCCGCAACCATTCGTGGCTGCGACTGCACCTCAGATATGCAAAAAAAGGAATATGCTGCTCGTATGAACAGCAGCACCGCCGAGCGCCACGCGCAGATCTTCAAGGCCCTGATGCATCCCGTGCGGCTCCAGATCCTGGACGCCCTGCGGAGCGGCGAGGAGTGTGTCTGCCACCTGGAGGCCCACCTCGGCCAGCGTCAGGCCTACATCTCCCAGCAGCTGGCCATTCTGCGCAGGGCCGGCCTGATTATCGACCGGCGCGAGGGGCCGAACATGTTCTACCGTATCGCCCGCCTCGAGGTGCTGACGCTCCTTGACACCGCGCGGGCGATGACCGGCGACGTGGGTAGGCCGCTGTCCCTGCCGGTCAGCTGCCCCTGCCCGCGCTGCGCCTCGCCATCAGGCAACGCTGAACCTGTCGCCCTGGCGACCCGGGAGTAGCTGCGTCTCTCTGCCCGACACCCGTTCCTGCCTCGCCAAGGGCTACGCTGCTCTGTTAGAAAGAGGCTCCTATGAGCACTATCTCGCTGCTGGACTCGCGCCCCGCCGCCCCGGCCCAGGCCGACATCGCGATCTTCGACCCGCCGATGTGCTGCCCGAGTGGGCTCTGCGGCCCCGCCCTTGACCAGACCCTGCTCGACACCAACGAGCTGGTGCTGGCGCTCAAGGAGCGCGGCCTGCGGGTCGAGCGCTACCAGATGCAGAGCCACCCCCAGGCCTTCGTCGGCAACCCCGAGG